>CAZBDA010000001.1:0-152333 GCA_964490445.1 uncultured Rickettsiales bacterium
AGAAGGCTGCAGACGACAAGGCTGCGGCAAAGAAGGCTGCAGACGACAAGGCTGCGGCAAAGAAGGCTGCAGACGACAAGGCTGCCGCAGAAAAGGCCGCCGCTGCTGCTGCAGCTCAAGCAAAGACTGCCGAGAGGAAGACCGCAGTCGCCCAGGTCACGGCCGACGAAGACAACATCGAAATCAGCGTGAGGCCAACTCCTGGCCAGGACATGGCCGAGATCTATCTAGATGCTCGGGCCAAGCAGAGCCCCGACGGCGACAGCGACGATGATGGGGCCAGCCTGGAACTCGACGAAGGCGCAGACCAGCCACAGCCGAGCGGCGACGAAGTGGCTGCTGCCGTTGCGCACTACGTCAGTGAGGGTGACCGAGCCGTGTCGAAGAACCGCTTCGGAGCTGCGGTCACGAGCTATGACTCAGCCATCAAGGTGTCCCCGGAAACCGCCGAGTTGTACTTCAAGCGGGGACTCGCGCATCGCAAGGATGGCAACAACAAGAAGGCCTTTCTCGACCTGATGAAAGCCCGCGACCTGGACTCCGACCTTCCCGACATTCGCAAACACCTGACTGAGGTACGCCGAGCCCTCTCCGAAACCAACCGCGGTTCAAGTGGGGCCAAGAAGTAGCCGAATCCGCAATTCCCCGGGCCGGTTCACGCCGGTCCCATCGCTGATGCTCCTGCCGAAACACACCCAACGTGGCACGTCGCGCTTCCGGTTCTGAGTCCACCGGCCGCTCTTCGAGTGGCAAACGCGGGCAGGGGCACGCGAGCAAGGGTGCGACCCGGAAGAAGAAGGCCACCTCGGGGCGCCCATCCTCAGCGAAGACTTCCACCAGCGGCAAAGCACCGAGACCCGTTGCTGTCGGACGAAGCAAGCGGCCGAGGCAGTCTCGGGTCCGACTCCTGCGCCTCGTTGCGCTGCTCGGCTGTGTGGTGCTGCTCGCACTGCTCCTGGATGTCCTGGTTCTCTGGGAACCGGTGTCCGCACACATGGACAGGCGGGGCTACGACGCCCCAGCCCGGGTCACCGGCCGAGTGCCTCGAATCGCAGTGGGAGTGCCTGCCAGCGAAGACGGCTGGCGCAGGATCTGGCGCGCAAGCGGCTACGTTGAACGAGCAACTGGCGCGGTCTCCGAAGCAGGACAGTTCTCCATCCTTCCGGGGCGTTGGCAGGTTTATCCCCACAAAGGACAGTTGCTCACCATCAGCACCTCGCAAGGTAAGGTCTCACGGGTGTTCCAAGCAGCAGATCAGCTGCCGGTTCCGGCCTGGGACTTCCCGCTCCCGAGCATCGCGCTGCTGACAGGTACTGAGAGCAGCAGACGCACTTCCGTGGCGGTTGCCGACCTACCGCCTCACCTGGTCCGTGCCGTCACCGCAATCGAAGATCCGAACTTTCACCACCACCTCGGCCTGGACCTCGCCAGCGGCGTCTTGGATCACCTCAAAGACCTTGTCAATCCGGAGCAAAGTTACCGTTCAGCCACGATCACGCGACAGGTTGCGCGCACAATGTTCGGTAACCACAACACGAGCTTGCAGCAGTGGGCCCAGGAGACCGTTGTCGCGCTTCTGCTCGAGTCCCGCTACAGCAAGGATGAGATCCTCGAGGTCTATCTCAACGGGCTCGACTTCGGCACACATGCTGCGCTGCCAATCCTCGGTATCAGCGAGGCTGCAAGGATCTGGTTTGGCAAGGACCTCGCCGCGCTCGACCTCTCCGAGGCAGCCTTACTCGCCGGTGCCATCGGTGCTTCCAGCAGAGCCGAGCAGGGCCACAACGTCGAGCAGATGCGAGAGCGTCGCAACCTCGTGCTCGACAGGACGGAAGCACTTCAGTTGGCAGACCCAGCCTCGGTCCTCGCTGCCCGCTCCCAACCGGTTCTGTTCGCCGGCAGCCCTGCCACTCGACACACTGCGGCTCGCTTCATCGAAGAGCTCGTGTCCGAACTGGATCCGCAGCTTTCCCCCGAAACCCTGCATCGCGACGGGCTGGAACTACGCAGCACACTCGACCCACTTTTGCAGGCAGCCGCACAAGATGCCGTGGCGCAGGGAATTGCCAAGCTTCGCCGACAGCATCCACAATGGTGGTCGGATGAGACAGGCCCCGAGGCTGCCCTGATCGTCCTGGATCCCCAGAACGGAGCGATTCGGGCGATGGCCGAGGGAGACAATGTCGGCCTCGCCGGGCCGAGCCTCGTGATGCACAGGCAGGGGCAACCCGGCGCGGCCTTCAGGCCCATCATCCTCGCCGCCGCCATCGCTGACCAATGGCCGGCTCTCGGCCCGCTCAGTGAAGTGATGGATACGCCGATCTCGGGACAAGCTTCCGACTTACGAGCAGTAGGCAACTCAGATGGCGTCTTCCTGGGTGCCGTCTCGCTGCGCACAGCAACCGAGCGCTCTCGGAATCCTCCCTTCGTACGGCTGGGACTGTCCGTAGGTCCGAGAAGGCTGGTCGAGACCGCCGAGGCCCTGGGCGTGCGCTCACCACTACAGGCTCGCCTGTCCCTGGCTCTCGGCAATCAGAAAGTCACTCTCCTCGACCTGGCAACAGCTTACGCAACCCTATGCAATGGAGGAGTACGACCACAGCCGCGCTTGCTCGAGGGAGTGCGCTCCCGCCAGGGCAATTGGCTCCATCACCCGATGCCGGAGTCACAGGGCGCAGTCGATCCGCGAGTCTCATCGGTGGTGACGCGCTTGTTGCAAGGCGTGGTCGACCGTGGAACCGCCTACCCAGTACGCGAGCTGGAATTTCGTCTACCGGCAGCGGCCCAGCCTGCACTCGCGTCCTCGGGCAGTGACGCGTGGATGATTGGCTACACACCAGACCTGGTGGTAGCCGTGTGGATCGGCGGCGATGGCCCGAATCGCCTGCTGGGAGCAAGCCCCGATATTGCAGTCCCCATGTGGACACAGTTCATGCTCGCAGCCGAGCCCTATCTGCAAGGAGGCTCCTTCCGCTCCGCTCCCGGAGCCAACCTCTCCGGGCGAGAAGATCTGTCCGACTCGAGGCCGACGACCAGGCAACGTTTCAAGCTCGAGGAAGAAGATCGGCAACGACGCCTGGAGGAGCACAAGGCCATTCAACGCATGGAGCGGGACGCCCTCTAGCCTGGCTGGTGGAACCGCTTCCGAGATCGACTCTGCTGCGAAACACTTTGCGCAGTAGACCGGAAATGGCCGCGCAAGTAACTACGCACTCGCTTTCCGCCGCCATCTAAGTTGCTAGAATTACTACTGTAATATTTTTCTTCAGGTTGGCACACAGCTTGCTCTTGTTAGGGGTAACTAATGCTGAATGACGCCTACGGAGGTGCTGAAGATGAGTAGTAGCAACACCAGAAATATTAGCCATAGCCCCTACGAGAACGGGTCTGATTGGCGTCGTGCGCGCAGTATCCTGGCACGATCCTTCTACAAGGAGTTGCGCTCGAATGGTCTTGGCGCTCGCCAGATCATCGAGTTGTCGAACGAGCTGCTGCAGTTGGTTTCGACCGACGTGGAAACCGGCAAGAGTAACTGGTAGCCGACTCTTTTCACCTCTGACGGGGCTGTACGCCGAGAGGCGGCAGCCCTGTTTGCGTTCTACTCTTCGGACCCCAACCCATCGAGGGTCTTGCGAATCGCCTCTACATAGGCACTCTTGAGGCGCCGGAGTTCATCGCGAGCAAAGGACTCGATCATCCCTGCCATCATTCGTGGACCGGGGATGCTGGCCACAGTTCTGCTCTCGAAGTGGAGCACGGCTCCACCATTCTCAGCAGCCTCGACCTGCCAGGAACCGTAGGATTCCATGTCGCCGGCATCAACTGCCGGTCGCCAGACCACCTGCATTCGCTCGGCATCACTCTCATAGACCGCCTGGTAGCGAGCCCTCATCTTGATCGGGCCGAAACCCCGCTCCGCCAGCGTCCATCGCCAGCGCCCATCGTCATCGACCGAGACCAGCGAATCCACGCCGGGAAAGTGGCTGCCCGACCGGTACACATCAGAGACCAGCGCAAAGGCCTCCTCCGGGCTGGCTGTCACCGGGAATCTGCACTGGAAGGGAACCTCGACAACGATCATCGCGAAGAGCGTAGCAAAGCTCGAGCAGCATGCGAGCCCCCGTGACAGCCGGTGGCGTGTAAACTCAGCGGCGGAACCTCTGGAGCCTGCCAGTGAACCCGACAACTTCGAGACTGAAGAGTCGAAATCGGCTCCTGGCGCTGGTGCTGGTTCTGCCCCTTGCGCTTGCGTGCTCAGGATTCACCGGCGACGTCGGTCGAGAAATGGAAGCTCACGTCGGGGTTGGAATCGGCAAGGTCGAGACCGCCTTCGACAGCGACGCAATGGGGGAGTTGGCCGTTCAGGCCCGCTACAAGTTCCGCAACATGCCGTATGACGACTTGTCCATCTGGGTGCAGATGGGCTTCTCCTGGACGACCTTCCCCGAAGGCGGCGAACTCGGCAACCAGCTCGTCAGCCTGCAATATCTCGGTGGCGTCCTGCGCAACTGGGGGGAGATTGGCGGCGGCTTTGTTCTCTTCGGCGACACGACCGACGTAGGCCCAATGCTCCTGCTGCCAGCCTTTCGCCTGGTGGTGGGTGAGCACGACCGGGTCCAGTTCGGCATGGGCGCTTTTGACCAGGTGCCGTTTTTCAGTGGCGGAGGCCCACTGCACTGGGAGGGCATCTTCACCATCCCCTTCGACAAGGTCTGGGCGCCTCGAGTGAAGGTCGGTGGCCGGCTCAATCCTTACGCAGCCTTCGAGCGACTCCCGCTGGAGTTCTATACCGGCGTCGTCGTGCACCTGGGTCGTCATGTGCGAATCGGCATCGACGCGAGCCTCGGTGACGGCGGCCAGGGATTCCAGGGGCCGCCGAGTTTTGGCTTGTCCGTGCGAGTGGGCATGGCGGTAGGCAAGGGCACCAAGTCAGACCGCAAGCCCCAACCCGTGGACTAGGGCACTACATCCCCTGTTCGGAGAACTGCTCCGCGAACAACCGCCAGAAGCTGTCCATCGCCGCCTCGCGGCGGAACACGCCGGTGCCCACGGCGCAAAGGTCGCGCCGATAGCCGCGGTCGATAATCGACAACGCAACGCCGCCACGCTCCTGGCAGCTACCCCCAAACAGGCCCTCGTAGATACCGGCAAAGTTGGCCACGGGATCGACCGCATCGTCTGGAACTCTGGCGTAGGCGACCAGGCCACGACCGCCGAGGAACGTGCCACCATCGCGAGGGGCGCGCTCGAACAGGCGAACCGCCGCCGACTTGATCGCGTCTGGCAGGGCAATTCTGAACACATCGGTCAAGACCTGAGAGAGAAGATCATCATCCCTCTCGGCTTCCTCGAGTCGCCGGTCCAGCCGGCGGCGAAAGCTCTCATAGGGTTCAGGAAGCCCCCCACGCGTGTGCAGCGCGCACAGCACCGGCCGTGCACGGCGCCTCGCGGATCCGGAGAACGCATCGTCACCCGCAATAAGAGGCACTACGAAGGTGAAGCCCTGGCTGCTGTAGTGCTGATCCAACTCCTGCATTACCCGGTGCTGGGCACAGCAGAACGCGTAGCAGGTAGTCGACAGGGAGAAACTGCCACGCTCGATCGTGGCATAGCGCAGGGACGGGGCAGTGAGGCCGCGGCCCGTCCAGCGGCCCGGATGCAGCCAACTCCAATGTTCATCCTGCGCCAGCCGAGCCAACGACTCCGGAAAGGATTCGTGCACTGACTGGATCCCCTGATCGTGCAGACGATGTGAGCCGTGACTGTAGAGGGGACCTGTGCCGATGGACCCGCCGCCAGGAGCATCGGACAACAACTCTTCCAACTCCTCGTCTCCCGAGAAACCATTGATGCGAAACGGCATGGCATCCCAAGGCCCGAAGCCCTCGCGGCCATCCCACTCGGACTCGGTGGCATCCAGCCCGAGAGCCAGGCGCATCGCCCGTACCCGTCTTCGAAAGTCCGTCCTCAGGCACGCGAAACCGGGTCCCTCGAGGACGAGATGGTGTGCAGCCAGGACCCCCACCTGGCCTGCGTGTCCTGCTTGAGACCAACTCAGCCACGGTCCCTCCACGCCCCACCGGTGCAGGTGAACGGCCTGGGCCAGCGGCACGGGCAGAAGCGACACCGCCAGGGGCGCGGCAACCCGTCGCAAGCGGAGATGGCCGAGGCCGCGCGGCGCCGACTCGAAGGCAGCCACAATCTCATCTCGTAGTTGCCTCGGGTGCTGGTCGGCCACCTGGACCACCACGTAGCTGCTACCCAGCCGAACCATCACCGGCACGTCCTCGCCTCTTAGAGGAACACGCCGAATGCGCAGCGCTTCCTTGCGCAGCACCCGGTCCAGCGGTTGACCGTCATGGCGGGCACGATGCTCTCGGACAGAAGCCACCAGGGCGCAGATCTCGACGGCGCGCTCCAACAACGGCTCCTGGTTCCCATCACCCGATGACGGCAACGGCCAAAGCACGAAACCATCCGCTCCCGGGCCCTGACGCAGGGACAGGAGTTGTTCCCAGTCCGAAGAGCCGTCCTTGCACTCACGGTCCCCAAGCCTGCGGCGCAGGGCATCGGCAAGCTGCAGGCCCGACGAAACCAAAAATGGCGGTTCGGCGGGCGCAAGTTCAGTGAGCGCGAGCAGTCGTCGCGAAAATTCCGGCACGCGAACGCGGTCCTGACCGTCACCGGCCGAGGGCCGGAGGAAACCTGGCAACAACGGGGGCATCACCCAAAAGGTAGCTCAGGATCCCGCCAACCACTACTGCTGCCGCACGCCGAGGCCCGCTCGGATACACTGGCCCCCATGAGCCGCTTGCGAAAAGCACTCTCTGATGCGGTCTCCGGTGCCTTGCGCCCAGCCTCCCTCCTGGGTGCCGGGTCGACCGCCCCGGCCTTCGATCTGTACGCCCACGACGGCAGCAGAGTGCAAAGTGCGGACATGCTCGACAAGGAGCACTACGTCCTGGTGTTCTACCCCGGAGACGACACGCCCGGCTGCACGATCCAGCTGCAGGACTTCAGCCGACTTGCGGAGCGCTTTGCGGAGCAGGACTGCCGCATCTTCGGGGTCAATGCGGCACCAGCAGAGTCCCACTGCCGCTTCATCAAAGCCAGGCAACTGGCGGTGCCGCTGCTGGTCGACACAGACCGCCGGCTGGCAGTCGCGTACTGCACCGCGAGACCTGGCGTCCCGGTCACCTTCCGCTCGGTGTTCGTAGTCGACAAGAAGGGCATCGTCCGCACCGCGATGAAGGACATGCCCGATCCCGAAGCCGTCCTGGCGCTGGTCACCCGATCCAACGAGACCGGGTACAAGGGCACCGGTCGCAAAGGACGACAGGCAGTGCCCGAAGTATCCACCTACGGCCTGCAGAAGGTGATTGCAAACGAGCCCGGCACGATCGTCGTCGACATCCGCGAAGAGGTCGATTGGAAAGCCGGACACATCGCCGGGGCGATCAACATTCCCATCGACGAGTTGAAGCAACGACTGGACGAACTGCCCAGCCAGGGCACTCCGCTTGTGATCTGCTGTACCCAGGGACTGCGAGCCAGTGGCGCGGCCTACATCCTCAAGGAATCCGGCTGGCGCAAGCTACACACTCTCGCCGACGGCATGGAGGCCTACCGAGGCGAGCTGGAGAAAGGCTAGCGAGCTGCCCCGACGAGCCGCCCCGCCAATGACCGAAATCCACCAGCCTGACCGGGCTCCACACGAGCCCTTTGTAGTCCAGCACGGAATTCAGGTCGTGCCCCTGCGCACGCCGACTCTGCCGCCAGCCACCCACACCAACTGCGTCGTCCTGGGAGAGCGGCAGGTGATCATCGTCGACCCGGCCAGCCCCTACCGCGAAGAGCAGCAGCGGCTCCTGCAGTGGCTGGAGGCGGGGCAGAGGGAGGTACTGGCAATCTGGCTGACCCACCACCACCTCGACCACATCGGCGGCGTCGAGTTCCTGCGCAAGGAGTTGTCGGTGCCGGTGCTCGCCCACCCAACCACGGCACAGCGGCTGGCCGGTACCGTGGCCATCGACGACTACCTCTACGAGGGGGACTGTGGCGAACTGGCTGATCTGCAGATCGAGGTGCTCCATACGCCCGGCCATGCCCAGGGACACCTCGCCTTCCGCGAACGCGACAGGCGAACCCTGGTGGCAGGAGACCTCGTTGCCGGCCAGGGCACGATCGTCATCGACCCGCCCGAAGGCGACATGGTCACCTACCTCGCGACCCTCGCCCGGATGGTCCAAGAAGGGGTTGGCGCCATCATCCCCGCCCACGGACCGCTTCTGGAAGATGGCGAGGCGGTCCTGCTCAGTTACATCGCCCACCGGCAGATGCGCGAGGAACAACTCCTCGGATTGTTGCAAGGTTGTCCGCAGCACAGCGGGCGTCCCATCGACCTTGTACCTGCGGCCTACCCCGAGGTTCCCCCGATGTTCCACCCACTGGCGGAACGACAGGTGCTGGCCCACTTGCTGAAGCTGGTCGAAGAAGGTCGCGTCGCACGCAACGATGGCAAGAGTACTGTCCCGGGAGTCCCGGTCTACATGAACGCCGGCGGCGGAAGCAGTTGCGTCGAGGTCGAGTTCACCTGGCTCCGCTGAGGGCCGCGGTCGCCAGTCCAGCAGCAATCACAAGCGACGACGGCGCACTCCGAACAGGCCGAGCCCGACCCAGAGCAGCGCAGCGACCGGTAGCGTTGCTTGCTGACCCACCACGGTCTGCCCACACGAACAACCAGCGGTATCACCGGCCGCCTCGGCAGCTCCCGCGCTAAAGCCGGAGCTATCCCCCGCCGAGTCGTCATCGCCCGCCGAGTCGTCATCGTCACCGGCGGAGTCGTCGTCGTCGCCAGCGGAGTCATCGTCATCGCCAGCGGAGTCATCGTCATCGCCGGCGTCGTCGTCATCGCCGGCGTCGTCATCATCACCGGCGTCGTCATCGTCACCGGTCGCCGAGTCATCATCATCGTCACCGGTCGCCGAATCGTCGTCATCGCCGGCAGAGTCGTCGTCATCGGCGCCTGCAATGGCCAGGTTCGGACCAAGCACGCCGGATGTGAGCAGCAGCGCTGCCAACAGTGGCAACCAGGTGATCCACAACGCAGCGGGCAAACCTCTCAAGAAACTCGACATCACAAGAACTCCAACTGGTGGGCAGCGGCGCCCGAACTGCAACGCTGGAATTCTAGCCTGAATCGCGAACAGGCGGGCCGGTTCATAGTCGGCTCTCCTCACGCACGATGGTGACCGAAAGAATGCGGTCTCCCTGTTCGATAGCATCGAGAACATCCCAACCCGAGAGCACCTGCCCAAAAGCCGTGTAGTGGCCATCTAAGTGGGGCTGTGGGGAGTGGCTGATGAACCACTGGGAACCCGCCGTATCCTTGCCGGCACGGGCCATGCCCAAGGTCCCCCGGCCAAAGCCCTGGGCACCGAACTCATCGCGAATCGTGTAGCCGGGACCACCCCAGCCAGTAGCGGTGGGATCGCCCGTCTGAACAACAAAGTCGGGCACTACCCGGTGGAACAGCAACTGCGAGTAGAAGCCCTGCTCGGCGAGCCGGACGAAGTTTGCCACCGCAGCCGGCGCCGTCCTCGGCAACAGCGCCAACCGGATCGTGCCACGCTCCGTTACAACCTCTGCTACCTGCAGTGCGCTCATCCCGAACCAGGCATCGCTGATTTGTGGATAGTCTCGTTGCTGTGGGGGCGCACCCGTTCCCGCCCGCTGCCCTAGCCGAGCGAGCGCCGTGAACGCCGCCATACGAACCAGCGGCTCGGGATCCTGCAGAAACTTCGTGATCGCTTCGGGAGCCAGCCCCGGCCTGCCAATCAACGCCTCGACCACCGCTTGGCGGCGCTCGGCCTGGTCGGCTCCCGGAAAACCATCCCAGGCAGCGAGCAACCGCTCGGTGATGTGCTCGCCATCCCTCTTGCCCAGGGCGTCGGCGGCAATGGCTGCGAGCACCACGTCCTCGCCTTCCAGCCAGGACAACAGGCTGCCCTCGACCTCCTGCTCGCTGCGACTACCCACAGCCGCAGCCAGGGCGATCGCGGCGCGGGGGTCCTTCTCGATGGGGATGCGGGCCAACAGGCCACTCAAAGCAACAGCAGAGGGGTGCGAAGCGAGCAGGCCATAGGCGACACTGCGCAGTTCGGGATCCTCGGACGCTGTGCCCGCATCCGCCGCCTCGAGCAGGGCCTCCTGGCCAGCAACGAGCCAAGCGGGTAGTTCGTCACCAGCAGCCGTGATCAGGGCGGTCATTCCAGCCAGGCGAGAGACTGCACGGGGACCAGCGCCACGATGCTCCGACTCAGGCCAAGCTCGTAGCAGCGTCCAGCCTGCCTCGGCAAAGCCGCCCAGCGCTCGCGCCGCTTCCGCGGCAAGCCAGGGCTCGGGGTCTTCGAGGGCAGACTCCAGCACCGGAAGTCCGGGCTCTCCGAGCAGCGCGGCCCCGCGCACAGCACACAAGCGCTGCCTGCTGTCCTGGCCCGGCACAAACGAAGCCAGGATCTCGGCAGCACCAGGCGCCCGCAGGCGACCCATGGCACGCAGGGCCCAGCAGTTCTGTTGGCCGTCAGGGTCGTCGACAAGTAGTGCCTGGAGCAGTTGCTGAGCGGGTTCTGTGGCCTGCTCCTCGACCTTGCTGTGGGCAAGCAGATAGGCCACCCGCCACGGGGGCCCGGTGGTCCCCGCTGCAAGCCTGGCGGCGAGCCTTTGCAGCCGCAGGGTCGAGAGCAGTGGAGAGCGATCGTATTTCCCCTGGACAGCCAGGCTGAAGAGCACCTGTTCGACGAGAGCCGGACCAGCAGCGTCAGCATCAAACAGCGACCACAGCAGGTCGTTGACCGCCGGATCGGCTCCGCCAAACTCCGCGAGTGCACGGACGTAGGCAGACAGAGCCGGACTCTCGAGGCCGTGGTCTTCGAGCTCGATCTCCACGGCTGTACACAGGCTCTGTTCGATGGTGGCCGCGGTAGTGCGCGCCTGCAGCGGGGGCTGTGACCACGCCCAGTGCTGGGACAGCGCAAAGCCAGCCATGGCGCGAACCTCGGCAGCCCCGTCTTCCAGTCCCGCCAGCAACACAGACACGCTTGCAGGGTCGCCGATCAGCGCGAGCGCCCGCAGCGACGCCGCACGCACCTCGGCAGACGGATGTCGCGACAACCGGGTCACTGATTCCGTATCCCGTCGGGCGTCTCGGGCCCGAGCGATCTCCAGCAGGGCGGACTCCACAGATTGGGCGGCGAGTCTATCGACTTCCGCCGCGCCGGCCTGTTCGCTTGCCTGCCGATCAGCAAGCAATTGGCGACGTTCGGCACAACCCATCGAAACCGGCTGCATCAGGGCGATCAGGAGGGCAGCAACTGCTGAACTGCCCCCAACGCCACTCCTTGCTCTCAGGCGGGCGCCAAGAGACACCTTCGACATTTGCAATTCCTCCACTACAATGCGCGCCGGTCCGCCCCTTAGGGGAGCGCTCTCGCACTCTCCTGGAACAGGAACAGTACAACAATCGAGGTACTCGCAATGAACTTCGTCCATCGGCCCTCAAGTCGACTCATGCTGACCATTTCGTCGCTCTCATTCGCGCTCGTGCTGGCCACCGCCCTGGCCGGCTGCGGCTTCGGCCCCGACGATGACGACAACTCCCTGACCATCTGGGATCAAGTCCCTACGGGTTCACTGGTGATCACCGAGATCCTCGCCAATCCCAATGTAAGCCGCCCGGAGTTCGTAGAAATCGAGAACAGTTCCGACTCCACGGTCAGCTTGCAGGGCTGCCAGATCGCCGACGGCGGCTCATCCGCCCACGATTTTGTGATCAACGCCCCCGTGAGTCTCGAGCCTGGCCAGCGAGCCCTGCTCAGTGGCGACGAGTACCTGGGTTCTTCCGATGGAGAAATCGTCCCGGACATTGTCTGGGACGGCATTGTGCTCAACCAGGGTGACGAGACCGAGTCCTTCACCATCAACTGCCCCGACGGAATCGGCGGACGCCAGTTGACCGATACCGTCACCTTTGACTGGGGCGGTCTCGGGATCGCCCGGGGGCGCAGCTGGCAGTTGGCCATCGAGGCGGACGCCATCGCCAACGACGACCCCGTCAACTGGTGTCCAGCGCCTGCCCAGGACAACGTGATCTACGCCGAGGTGGACGGTGTCTCCGACTACGGCAGCCCCGGCGCGCCAACCACCTGTGAGACACTGGGCGGCATCGCTCCTTCGAGCGCCGGCGAGGTCGTAATCTCCGAGATCCTTATCCACGAGTTCGATGGCCTGCGCGAGTGGTTCGAGCTGCACAATCCCGGAACCGAAGCCGTCGATATACGAAACTGCGTGATCAGTGATGAGTCACTCGGAAGTGCCTCCGATCCCAACTCCCACACCATCAACTACGAGGCAGGTACCACGGTGATCGAGTCCGGCGGCTTCCTGCTGCTATCGCGCACTGCCACCGACATCACCGACGACGGTTCCCTGGTCGCCGACTACCCGTACTCGCAGTTGTCGTTCACCAACTCCGACCTGCAGCGCCTCTCGGTGGACTGCCTGGTCGGCGACAGCCTGGTGCGGATCGACGAAGTCACCTACGACTGGAGCAGTCGCAGCTCCCTGTATCGGGGCCACTCCCTGTCGCTGTCCTCGGGCGCGCTCACCAGTGAGGCAAACGACGACCCGAACAACTGGTGCGTGGGCGCAGCTGACGGGGACGGCAATGGCTACTTCACTGTCACCACTAGCGACGATCCCCCGACTACGCTGACCGCATACGGCACTCCCGGGGGAGCAAACCCCCTATGCCCGGAGCCCGGCCCGTATCCGGCAGCCGGCGAACTGGTCATCACCGAGTTGCTGGTGGACACCTTCGATGGGATTCGTGAGTGGATCGAGATCCACAACCCCGGGGACACGGAGTTGGATCTGTTTGGCTGCGAGCTGGTCGACGTACCGGTCGCCGAGGTCGCGGAGGTCCCAGAGACCGCAAACCGTCATCTCATCAGTCCCGAAGGTGGCCTGACCACCATTGCCGGCGGCGCACACCTGCTGCTGGCCAAGACAGCGACCGACATCACCAGCTGCGGCATCGACGACCCCATTCTCACAGCCGACTACGCCTACAGCTCCATCACCCTCAACAACAGTGAACTTCAATACCTCTGGATCGAGTGTCCCGGTGACACCGGACTGACCCAGGTGGACCGGATCGAATACAACTGGGGGGACTACGGCACCAGCCACAAGGGCTCATCGCTGTCGCTGAGCAGCACCGCCTACACGGCCACCGACAACGACCTGGTCAGCAACTGGTGCGTGGCCCAGAGTAGCGAAACTCCCTACTGTACTGTCGAGACCGGCGACCCCCTGGTGACCTACGAGGCAAGAGGCACCCCAGGCACGCTCAACTCAGCCTGCAACTGATCTGGTTGCAACGGTTCAAGACGCCTGGGCGCAGCTCGAGCTTCACCGCCGCCTGGCCGCCTGCTTGCGTCCCCGACCGCGGCCTCGCTGACCTGTTTCCGAGGCCGCCGCTGCGCGCACTTGACGTGCAGGCCGACGGTTCCGCGAGCGGCGCTTTGAGGTCCGAGTCGCACTCACCCCGCTCCCCGTGGTTGCCGAAGGCGATGCAGACTCCGGAGCGTCGACCGCAGCAGCTCGGGTAGCAGCGGGCTCCGTCGGCAGAGAAACGGTCTGTTCACTCTGCGGCGCGGCGACCTCGGGATCAGGCAACAGCCAATCCTCGAGCTCCGACCAACGCCCGTCGAGATATTGCTGAGCAGGCATGGCTGCCGGGGCTGCAGGCAGAACCACCTCAGCATGCTGGCCACTGTTGCCAGCAGCACCGCGTCGATGCAGCCGCCGACGCCCGAGGCTCCTCAGGGTACTGCCGAAGCTGCGCGCACGACGAGCGAGCGAGCGACGCAGGAAGGAGCGCCTGTCCTCAAGCACCTCTGCAAGCAGCACATCAGGGAGATCACCACAGAGACGATCTGCAAGGTTGAAGTTGGGATAGGCCTGGGCCAACCAGGGATTGTGCTCCCAGAGCGTCAGGAAGGCGCCCTCTCCGACAATGGGTCGCACGCTGAGCAGATCCAGCGCCCGGTTGCTGTCGCCGGCGGGAATTACGAGGGCGTCGACCTCGAGGACCTCCCGCGCAACCAAGCGGCAGTGTGCAGGTGAGTTGACCGAAGCGAGCCGCACAGCAGCCTCTGCGGAGTCACCCTGGCGAGGCGTCGCAATTACGAACAGTTCGATGGCTTGCCCCGGAGCCGGGGGCATGCCCCAGGCCATGGAACCCGTAAGGCCCAGGGCATGGATGGATGGCTCGCGACACAAGGACTCGACAGTGTCCTTGATCTGGGTCCACAGAACCTCTGCACGCTGCCGTCGAGGCGGAAAGTCGAGGAGCAGGGCGTGTTGGTCGCGAACGGCGTACTGACCCCTCGCCTCGACCAGGAAGTCCGCCAACGGCGAACCCTCAGCGAGGCCAGCAGAAACATTGCTCAGATAGGTCGAGTACGCAGGCAGGCAGCGCCACACCTGCGCGACAGAGAGCGGCACTCCGACCACCTCAGCACGCAACAGCGCCTTGAGGATCGACTTGTCGAGGGGGCCGAGGCGACTCACGTCCATGCGACACAACCTGCCCGGCGAGTTCGGCGAGCGCAAGTCGAAGACGCAGCAACGCCCGAGACCCAAACCGGGCCCCGGGCGCTGTGCAAAGGACTCAGCGGCTGCAGGTCAGTTGCAGGTCACCGAGAGGTCGTAGGAGCCGGTCGCACCGTTGTAGCCATCGACCACGAAGTAGTAGGTCTGGCCGGCCACTGCGGCGAAGCTCGCCGAAAGGTTGCCGTAGGCAGTGCAGTTGCCCTCGTTGCAGACACCGGAGGCGTCGTCGACGACGAAGACATCGAGATCAACACCGTTCAGGTTGCTTAGCGTCACATCGACGTTCGCATTGGCCAGCGCAGTGAACTCGTAGGTGTACTCGGGGCCCGACTCGTTCCAGGTCGAGCAGCTGTAGCTGGAAACCACGTTGGTGGAACCGCCACCATCGTTGCTCCAACTGTCTGTGTCCCCACACTCCATGGTCCAGGAGCTACTGCAGGTAGCCAGCAACTGGCAGGCAGCATCGGCTGCGCAGTCGGAGTCATCGCAATCAACCAGGCCGTCACCGTCCTCGTCGACGCCGCTGCCGCAGACCTCCGCCGGCGGCGGCGGGGCAACCGCGGGGATGTTCTCGAGGTGCACCGTGTAGGCGGAGGTGTCGCCCTCGAAGCCGTCGACGACGATAAACCAGTGACTGCCCGCCGTAACGTTCCAGGTGACTGTATCGTTGCCGGGGCTCACTCCGTAGGCGATGCAGGAACTGGGAGTACAGCCGCCATTGGCATCCAGGATGAAGACATCCAGGTCATCCATGGGCCCGAGCAGGATTTCAATCAGCTCGTCCGCCTGGATGTTCAGGTTGACGGTCGCCTGACCGGTCTGCGCGGCGGTGTAGTGGTACACGTACTCGGGACCACTCTCGTCGTAGTTGGGAATGCAATCCCAAGAATCGATTGCATCGGTTGACCCGGGTCCCTCGTTGTCATAGCTGTCAAAGCCACCGGCCACCAGGTTGGCTCCACTCATGCAGGTTCCTGTAGCGCAGTTGGGAGCGCCAGCGCAGTCAGCGTCGTCGCAGTCGATCAGGCCATCGCCATCCTCGTCCGCACCGCTGGCGCAGCTCTCAGCCACCACTGGCGGAGTCGTACCCGAACCGCCAGTGCCCGGGCTCGTGCCACCGCTGCCACCGTTGCCACCGTGCGGATTTCCGCCGTTGCCACCGTTGCCGCCGTTGCCACCGTTGCCACCGTTGCCACCGTTGCCACCGTTGCCACCGTTGTTTCCGGGGTCACCAGCAGGCGGCACATTGTCGGTAGGCGCTTGCTCACCGCACAGAAGATCGAGCACGAAGCTCCCGGCGGCGCCGACATAGCCGTCGACGACGACGTAGTAGGTCTGGCCGGCAACGGCCTCCCAGCTGGCCTCGACGTTGCCGTAGGCGATGCTGTTGTCCGAGTGGCAGCCGCTGCCGTTGCTCTGGAGAATGTAGATGTCGAGGTCCTGGCCCGCTTCGATGTCGCTCAAAGACGCGGTGACAGTCTCGCTACTCGACGCGGTGAAGGCGTAGGCCAACTCGGGGCCGGACGCGTCCCAGGTGGAAATTGTGTAGCCGTCGATCGCCGAGGTGGCGCCGGGGCCAGCGGTGGTTGCGCTCATGGTGGAGCCACAGGCGAGACCCGCAACAGGCGCGCAGGAGCCACCTACGGGCTCAGGATCGGGGTCATTGCCACCGCCACCGGGGGGGTCACCACCGGGAGGGTTGCCCCCGGGAGGGTTGCCGCCGGGAGGGTTGCCGCCGGGAGGGTTGCCGCCAGGATTCCGATTGTCGTCGTCGTCACTGCTTCCGGAGTCGTCGCCACTGGCGTCGTTGCCAGGGTCAGATGCATCCTCGTCACCACTGTCGGAAGGCTGCTCGTCATCGGCTCCGTCGGTGGGGACGGTTTCAACCACCAGGGTCTCACAGCCGACAAAGCCGAGCAGTAGTAGGGACGCAAACGCACAGCGTAGAAGGGAACTGAAAATAGGCATGAAGATGTCTCCTCGAGGGAATTCGCCGGGGGCTCGGTACAGGGGACGGCCCCGGTTCGTCGGCTATATACGGAGTTGCCGGCAAGGGACCAAGCGCATTTCCTTGTTGCCACACCTTGTTCACAAGTCAGCAACATGTCCGGGTTCTGCAGGCGATCGGCAGAACATTTGCCTGCAAACCAGCACACGGCGGTTGCGACGCGCGTGACAATTTGTCACTCGTGGCGTGGCATCGCGGTGGCGTTTGCCACTTTGTCGAGATCAACGTCGACAAGCCTCCTCTGGATGCTGCCCGGGCGCAAGCTTCTGGCAATGGTGGCGCAGCCTCTAAAGAGCCTGCTAGTCGCCAATCTCCCGGACGCGTGTCACACGCCACCAAGGCTGCCCGTAGCTAGGCATGCTTCTTGCTGATTCGCCTCTATATCGTGCTGAAACGTATGCCACCGTGGGCCGCTCGACTGGCCCTGCTCGCAGTCTTTGCTCTCGGGCTCGCCCTTGGTCTGAATGCCGTGTTCGGCAAGCTCCTTGCCGTGGATGCGGATCGGCTGGCGGCCGCTACGGAAGGAGCCTCGTCTGTCGATAAGGCCACCACCACAGGCAACCAGGAGCAGAGCGTGGCTGCCACCGGCAAAACAGGAGCGACGAAGGCCAAAGTGGATCCGCGCAGTGGCAAACTCAGCTACTTCCTGGACCCCATCGTCAAGCGCAACCTGTTCGACTCCACGGCCAGTAGCAGCCCCGCTGATGTCGGCGATGGCACTCCCGTGGACGGCGACCTGCGCAAGTCGGAACTCGAAGTTTCGCTCAAAGCCGTAGCGGTGGCCTCCAATCCGGTGTGGTCGACGGCACTGGTCTCCACAGGCGTGGGAATGGTGCAGCTCTACCGGATCGGCGATCCCCTGCTGACCGCCGTGGTTCATGACATCCAGCGGCCCTACCTCGGTGACGATGGCAAGCACCATCCGGCGCGGCTGCTGGTGACCCGGGAAGGGGTCATCGAGTACATCGACGCGGGCGAGGCCCCCAAGAAGGGCAAGAAGGCCAAGGGCAAAAAGGCCGGTGCCAAGAAAAAGCCGAAGAAGGCCTCTGGCCGCCACAAGTGGACCGGAATCCGCAAGACGGGCAACAACAAGTGGGCCATCGACCAGAGCGAGGTGGACTACGCGCTGGGCAACCTCGACAAGCTGAGCCGCGAAGCCCGGGTCGTACCCAACTTCCAGGACGGCGCGACCAACGGCTTCAAGGTGTTCTCAATCCGCCGCAACAGCGCGCTGCGAAAGATGGGCGTCAAGAACAACGACGTGCTGACCGGCGTCAACAACTTCGACCTTTCCAACACACAGAAGGCGCTGGAGATCTACTCGAAGCTCCAGACCGAGAAGAGCTTCCGCCTGGACATCCTGCGAAACGGCGAGCCGATGACCTTGGAGTACGACATTCAATGAAGCTACCAATCCCTCATATCCTGGGCCTTCTCCTGGCCATGCTTCTGATCGGCAGTCCCGCTATCGCTGAGGATGGTGCGGACGGTACCGCCCAAGGCGATGACGAGGCCAAGAAGGTCAAGCGCCCCACCAAGAAGATCCCGAAAGCCCGCGCAGCAGCAGCAAAGCCAGCAACCAGCCCCAAGACCAAGGCCAAGGCCAAGGCCAAGAGCAAGGGCAAGGACAAGGGCAAGGACAAGGGCAGCAGCGGCTCGTCCAGCTCATCCGGCGGTAGCAGCAGCGGCAGCAGCGGCAGCAGCGGCAGCGGTGGCTCCGGAAACAACAGCAACAGCTCGGGTAGTTCTTCTTCAGGCAATGCTTCAGGCTCCGCCCAGTCGAAGGCCGAAAGCAAGCCTCGCAAGACACTGCCGCCCTTCGACAAGACGGTGCTGATCCACATCGACTACGACAACGCCGAGATCAAGGACGTCATCAAGGACTTCGCCGAGAAGACCGGTCGCAACTTCCTCATCGACCCGAAGATCTCGGGCAAGATCACCATCATCGCGCCGAAGCCCGTCAGCATCGACGAGGCCTACGAGGCCTTCCTGGCGGCGCTCGATGCCTCGGGCTTTACCACCGTGGTCGAAGCACGCTTCCGCAAAGGCAAGTTCAAGGGCAAGCCGATGCTGACCCGCATCCTGGCGGCAGCCGACGCAAAGACCGAACCTCTGGAACTGTACAAGGGCGCATACACACCACGCAGCGCCAACCTGATCACACGCCTGGTCCAGGTCGAGAACATCCCGGTGGATGAGATCAGCAAGGTGATCCAGAAGTGGGTGTCCAGGCACGGCGACCTGCTCGCCTATGCCCCGAGCAACACGCTGATCCTGACAGACTCTGCCAACAACATCCGCCGCATCCTCGAACTCATCAAGGAGCTCGACATTTCGGCACCCCAGCAGAAGCTCGAGGTGTTCCAGGTAGAGCACGCCGAGGCCGCGGCACTGGTCGAGATCATCCGCGAGCTGTACGGCGAGGAAGCAAGCGCCAGCAAGAAGAGCACCAGCAGCAAGAGCAAGAATCGCCGCAACAAGAAGAAGGGCAAGAAGCCTGCGAAGAGCACGGCGTCGAGCACATCGGTAGGCCAGGAGACCTCGTTTATCGGCAAGATGATCTCCGATGACCGGACCAATTCCATCATCGTATTGGCCACTGAGAAGTCACTCACCGAGATCCGCGACATCGTCGAACGGCTCGACTACGAGACCGACCCCTTCGCGCAGAGTGACATCCAGGTCGTCTACCTCGAGCACGCCAAGGCCGAAGAACTCAGCCAGACCCTCAACTCCCTGACCCAGCAGAGCAACCAGCGGGCCAGCCAGCGCAAGACCAAGAAGGGCAAGGGCAAGGAAAAGAAGGCGCAACTCAGAGGCGGCAAGCCGGGCTCCCTCGGCGGCAACTTCCAAGAGGAAGTACGTATCACCCACGACGCTGCCACCAATGCACTGGTGGTGACTGCCTCACGCGATGACTTCCGGCGACTCCGCAAGGTGATCGACCTGCTCGACATCCCGCGCAAGCAGGTGTTCGTCGAGACAGTGATCATGGAGGTCTCGGACTCCGACCGGCGCGACACCGGCGCGTCATGGCACGGCGGCAAACCGGGCGAGGGCGAAGCCGGCGTCAACATCCTCGGCGCACGTGGCAGCCAGTCGCTCAACCTGGGCACCGCCCTGCTCGACGGATCACTCCTGGGGGGCCTGGCTCTCGGTGTCTTCGGACAGGCGATCAACGTACCCCTGCCCGGCATCGATGGCGGCTTGGAGATCCCCGCCTTCGGCCTGGTCTTGCGGGCCCTGCAAGAGGACAGCTCCACCAACGTACTGTCTTCGCCAAACATCCTCACCCTGGACAACGAGGAGGCGCAAATCGAGATCGGCGAGACCGTACCCTTCCCGACCGGCGGCTCTTTGGGTGCACTGGCCGGCGCAGCCGGCGCAGCCGGCGGCTTCGGCGCCTTCCCGTCCATTTCATTCTCGCGCGAAGACGTCGGCATCATTCTGCGCATCACGCCCCAGATCAACGAGAGTGACTACGTCACCATGGATGTCTACCAGGAGATCTCCGAGGTGAAGGAGGGCTCCGCTGCCGACGCTCTGACCAGTGGTGGACCGACCACGACCAAGCGATCCGCCGAAACCCATGTCAGCGTTCGATCCAACCAGACCATCGTCATCGGTGGCCTGATGCAGGAAGTCGAGACCGAAAGTGAGAGCAAGGTGCCCATCCTCGGGGACATTCCACTGATCGGCTTCTTCTTCCGCAACAAGGCAAAGACGAAGCGGAAGACCAACCTTCTGATCTTCCTGACCCCGCATGTCATCGATAGCCCCGAGGACCTGCAGGAGGTCTACCGAATCAAGATGCTGCAACGGCAGGAGTTCATGCGCCGCTTCTACGGCAAGTCGCACGCAGAGCAACTGGCCGAGCTCAACGAGCTCATCCGCTTCTCCATGAACCTTCCCGACTCACCGCCCGTCTACCGCGACCAGGAAGCAGGACGAAAGGACGTCCGCATTGACCTGAGTCTGGCCCCGACCGACGAGGAACTGCTCGAAGCTCTCAACGAAGTGGAGGCCGGCGATGAGTCGGTGCTCGTGACTTCCGAGGGAGAAGTCAGCTTGCCGCAAGACGGGTCCGAAGGCGAACAGGCGGCTGACACCGAGCAGGGCGAGAAGGAGGTGCCCGACGAGGACGCTGGCAAGCCAGCGCCAGCGGCGGAGGCGGAAGAGTCGGAGGAGAACTGACATGGCCATTCGGCGCCACAGCCTTGCCGACCTTCTCACCGAGAGCGGAGTGGTCGCACCCGAGTCCCTCGACGATGCTCGTGACTACGCCACCAAGCACGACCTCGACCGACTCGACGAAGCCCTGGTGAAGCTCGGCCTGGTCACCGAGGTGCAGGTAGTCGATGCCCTGTCTCGGCAGACCGGGCTGCGCTCGCTATCGTCCATTCCGGTGGACTCCGTCGACCTTGACCTGTTCACCGACCTGCCGATCTCCTTCGCCAAGAACCACCAGGTGCTGCCCCTGTGGCTCGACGAAGACGGCTCTGTAGCGATCGCCGTGGCCAACCCTCTCGCAAGCGCCCCCATCGACGACCTTCGGGTCCTCATGGACCGGCCCCTGTGTGCATTCATCGCCACCCCCAGTGAGATCCGGGACTCCACCAACCAGATCTATGACCGCCTCGCACGAAGCGCGGGGCAGGTAATCGAAGAGATGGAGGACGAGAAAGGCATTGAGTCCTCGGGCATCGAGGAGATCGAGGACATCGTCGACAGCGACGACGAAGCCCCCATCATCCGCTTCGTCAACTCGCTGCTGACCGAAGCCCTCAAGGAACGCACCTCGGACATCCACTTCGAGCCCTTTGAGCGGGAGATGCAGGTGCGCTTCCGCATCGACGGGATCCTGTACAACAAGGTCGAGGTGCCCAAGCGACTGCAGGCAGCCATCAGCAGTCGTGTGAAGGTGATGGCGCAGCTGGACATCGCCGAGAAGCGGCTCCCCCAGGACGGCCGCATTCGCATCAAGGTGGCCGGCCGCGACGTCGACATCCGGGTTTCCACCGTGCCCGTCGCCCACGGTGAGCGGATTGTCCTGCGGCTCCAGGACCGCTCCGCAGGACTGCTCAGCCTCGACCAGATCGGCATGGCGGGCGAGGTCCTCAGTTCATTCCGCAGCCTGATTCACCAACCCCACGGCATCCTGCTGGTCACCGGACCCACGGGCTCGGGTAAGACGACCACCCTGTATGCCGGTCTCTCCGAGGTGAACCGGCCGGACATCAACATCTTGACCGTCGAAGACCCGATCGAATACCAGGTCAAGGGCATTGGCCAGATGGCGGTCAATCCGAAGATCAACCTGACCTTCGCCTCGGGACTGCGCGCTTATCTCAGGCAGGACCCCGACGTTATCCTGGTCGGAGAAATCCGAGACCTCGAGACCGCCGAGATTGCCATCCAGGCCTCGCTTACCGGACACCTCGTACTGTCGACGATTCACACCAACGACGCCGCCACCGTGGTGAACCGCCTGGTCGACATGGGCGTCGAGCCGTTCCTGGTGGCGTCTTCGATTATCGGCGTGCTCGCCCAGCGACTACTGCGGCGACTCTGTGTCGAGTGTCGCGAACCCTTCAAGCCGACCGATGAAGAGCTCCTCGAGGTAGGCATCGACCCCAAGACGGTCACAGGTCCCATTTACCGACCGCGCTCGGGAGGCTGTCCCGAATGCCTGCAGACCGGGTACCGCGGCCGTACCGGCATCTACGAGTTGCTGGCTATCAGCGAGACCGTCCGCTCCCTGGTGGTGCGAAACCTCAGTTCCACCGAGATTCGGGACGCCGCCGTTGCCGAAGGCATGGTGCCCTTGCGATTCAGTGGCGGCCAGAAGGTATTGGCGGGGGAAACCAGCCTCGAAGAGGTCATGCGAATCACCCAGGATGACAGCGTCGCGTTGGCGGATGCCTCGGTGGCCTGAGGAGCTCGATCGTGCCTGTCTACGAGTACAAGGGGCTGGATACCAAAGGCAAGCCGTGCGCTGGCCTGGTGGATGCCGAGACCGCCCGGGTCGCTCGCCAAAAGCTCCGCAAGCAGGGCGTTCTGACCACAAAGATCGTCGAGGGCGCGGGGAGCGGCAGCGGTTTCCGACCGAGCGCAGTCAAGGGTGCCGGCAAGGCACTGTCGGTCGAAGTCGATCTCAGCAAGTACCTGAACCCCATCGGTGTCACCGACATCGCGCTGATGACACGACAGCTTGCAGCACTGCTGGGGGCCGGCATTCCGCTGGTGGAGACGATGGGCGCCCTGGCCGAGCAGGTAGAGAAGGAACGCTTCCGGATCATCCTGCGAGAGGTGAAACAGAAGGTGAACGAGGGTACTTCGCTGGCCGATGCGCTCGGCGACTATCCCAAGGTGTTCTCCGACCTGTACGTCAACATGGTGCGAGCCGGGGAACAGGCCGGCGCCCTGGAGCACGTCCTCGAGCGCCTGGCGGACTACACCGAGGCCTCGGTGGAGTTGCGCGGCAAGGTTGCCTCCGCCCTCACCTACCCTGCGATCATGCTGCTGGTGGCCTTGGCGGTGATCGCCTTCATGATGGCCTACGTCGTACCCAAGATCACCAAGCTGTTCGAGGACATGGGTGCCGATCTTCCCTTGATCACCAAGCTGGTCATCGCCTTCTCGAAGCTGCTGCAGAACTACTGGTGGCTGCTGATCGGCGGCACGGTGCTGGCGGTGGTGCTCGGCCTGCGCTGGTACCGAACTGAAAATGGCCGCCAACAGGCGGATGATTGGCTCCTCCGAGTGCCGGGGCTCGGCCGCATGTTCCTGATGGTCTCGATCAGTCGCTTCTCCAGCACGCTGGCCACGCTGATGGCCTCGGGTGTGCCGCTACTGACGGCAATGAACATCGTCCGTAACATCGTCACCAACGTCGTCCTCAAGGACGTGATCGGCACAGCCCATGTAGCGGTCCGCGAGGGTCAGCCAATGAGCGTGCCGCTGAAGCAATCGGGACGCTTTCCGCCGATGGTGATCCACATGATTGCGGTAGGGGAGAGAACCGGTGAACTCTCCCCCATGCTCAACCGGGTAGCCACCACCTACGAGGGCCAGGTGAGCCGAAAACTCGCCACCCTGACCGCCCTTCTCGAACCCCTGATGATTCTCGTAATGGGGGGCATCGTCTTCGTCATCGCCCTGGCGGTGCTGCTGCCGATGCTCCAGATGAACACCTTGGCTGGAAGCTGAGGAAAGGAACAAGTGATGAAAGCGAAGCTAACCACCCTGCGTAGAACCCTCACTGCCCGCACTGGGCGCAAGCGCTCCGAGGCGGGCATGACACTCATTGAGATCATGGTCGTGCTGACGCTGCTCGGCCTGCTGATGACAGTCCTGGCCGTCAACTTCTTCGGCATGGCCGAGGAACAGAAGGTCAAGATCACGTTGACACAGATGAAGACCATTCAGGGCCGACTGGACGCCTTCAAGCAGGAGTACGGCAAGTATCCCACTGCCTCTCAGGGCCTCAACGCGCTGGTCTCGCCACCGCCGAAGAAGAATGGCCGGACCCCCGGTTCCTTCCTCGATGACAACAACCTGCTGGCCGATCCCTGGGGCAACCCGCTGGAGTACAGCGTCCCCGGTCCCAACGGCAAGCCCTACAAGATCACCAGCCGTGGTGCCGACGGATCCCCCGGCGGCGAGGGGCCCGACCAGGACATCGACAACTGGCAGGGCATGTGATCCGACCCGCCGCCAGCGTACCAACGGCGCCCGATATGGCGTCTCAGCGGGGCCTCACCCTGATCGAGGTGGTGGTCGTGCTGGCGCTGGTGGGGGTGCTGTTGCTGGCGGCGGTGCCGTCCATGCGGGCAGTCCTGGACGTCGACCTGAAGTCGGCGAGCAGGGAATTGGCGGGCACGCTGCGCTACGTGTACGACGAGGCTTCCGTGCGCAACCTGGTGATGCGAGTCGCTTATGACCTGGACAACCGCACCTGGTGGGTCGAAGCAGCCGACTCCGACGTGCGGATTTTCTCCAACCGAAAGGAACGGGAAGACTTCGACGACTTCATGGAGAAGAAGAAGCTCTCCGACGAGCAGGTCAACGAGCGCGCCCAACTGCGGCAAACCAAGAAACCGACAATGTCCGAACTCGGTGAGATGATGGGCGGCGACCAAGGAGGCGGGGGCGGCGCTCTGGGGGGGCTGCTGGGCGGCATGCTGGGCGGCGGTCTCAGCGCAAAGACAGGAGTCGGCCAGTACTCGGTGAACCAGTTCAGCCCGGTCGGCGGAGACGAAGCCTTCGAGAAGCACGTTCTGCCCGGCTCGACACGCTTCTGGGGGGTCTGGACGCCGCAGCACGATGAGGTGTTGCGGCCCATGGATGAGTTCGAGGCCGAAGCCATGCTGCGCGAGTCCGAGGAAGACCAGCGGTGGCGCGTCGTCTACACGCACATCTTCCCAGGCGGCTACATGGAAGACACGGTCGTCTACCTCAGTGACGAAAGCGGAGAAACGATCACCTCGTTGGTGGTGGATCCCCTCATCGGCCGGGTTCGGAGCATTCAGGACAAGGTCGAGGTGCCCGACACCCGAGACCGCGATCGGAGCCTACAGTGATGCGCCGTCGTGCCCACAGCATCGGCTTCACGCTGCTCGAGTGCCTCATGGCGCTGCTGCTGATCTCCACCACGCTGGTGATCCTCATCGAGAGCCAGAGTTGGGCGGTACGGTCCCAGGATCGGGCGACACGCATCAATACGGCGACCATGCTGGCCAGCGACGTCATGACGGCCCTCGAGTTGCGGATGGCGAAAGAAGGCTTCGGCGAACTCGAGGTGCACGAACGCGGCGACTTCCACGACGAGCGCTTCGCAGATGCCTACGAGGACTTCCGCTGGGAGTACGAGGGCGAGACGGTGCAAGTTAATTTGCCCGACCGGGGGCAACTCAGGGGCAGGGCCGGCGAGGCCGGCGACTCGGTAGGCGACGCGGCGGGCATCGCTACGGGGGGAGCGGCACCGGCCAACGACCTGGTAGCGCTCGACTCGCTCGGCCTCGACCTGTCGATGTTTGGCGACATGATGGGCAACTTCCTGCGCGAAGCGCGGGTGCGGGTCTGTTTTCCCGACGGCAATGACAGCAACGGCGCGCCAGTCGACGATTGCGTCGAATTCATCACCCACCTCGTCAATCCTACCGGCCGCGTCATGAGCGAAGAGGAGCAGTTGTTGCTCGAAGCCCAGGAAGACATGGGGGGCTCTCCATGAGACGGGCGTCCGAACTCCGCAGGGGAACCGCAAAGCGTCGCGGTCTGACGCTCATCGAGTTGACCCTGAGCATCAGCATCATCGCGGTGATCACCACGATCTCCTACTCGGTGCTGCACGGCTCCGCCGAGATTGCCCGGGAGGCCGAAGCTCGCTCTGACCTGCAGAAGATGGGCCGCAACGCGATGCGGATCATACAGCGGGAGCTGAGCCAGTCGTTCATCAGTCAGAACCAGACCGAGTACTTCAAGACGGTATTCAAGGCAGAAGATCGCGATCCCGTCGACGAGGTGTACTTCGTCGCCACCGCCCACGAGAAACGCTACGCCAACCGCAAAGAGAGCAACTTCGCCGAGTACGGCTACTTCTCGGAGTCGGACTGGAACGGCGGCAATTTCCGCTCCCTTGTGCACCGCGAAGCAACCATCGTGGACGAAGAGCCCGAGCGCGGCGGTCGGGTCCTGGCCCTGGCGCACAACCTGCGCTCCCTGAACCTGCGCTACTACGACAAGAACAAGGAGGAATGGCTCGACGAGTGGGATAGCGAGGGCGCTGACCACATGAACCGCACGCCGGACGCCTTCGAGATCCGCATGGAACTCGAGGACGAGGACGCCCGCACCGCAACCTTCTTCACCCGCATCACGGCAACACCATGAAGTGGCTGCGTCAAACCCAGGCTCGGATCCTGCGCCAGTACACCGGCGGCGGCCACCGCCAACGGCCAGGCCAGGAGGGCTTCGCCCTGCTCATGGCGCTGATCCTGGTCGTCCTGATCACCGCCTTTGTCACCGACTTCAACTACAAGAGCCGGGTCGACATCATCACGGCCGGCCATGGCCGCGATGACCAGCGGGCCGGGTACCTGGCCAAGTCCGGGGTACGAACCTACGGCCTGCTGTTGGTGATGGGCAGGCAGGTAGGCCGCAATCCCATGGCAGCCGGGTTCCTCTCGTCCATGGGCCTGAACCTCGACGGCGCAGCGATGGTCTGCCGCAGCTTGCCCTTCCTCGACACAGCCATGCTCCGCTTCATGACCCAGATCGGCGGCGGGATGATGTCCGACGACGAACAGGACGGACTGTTGTCTCTACTCGGCTCAGGCGACGACGCGAACAAGGGCGAGGAAGACAGGGCTGCGCCGGAGCGCGGCGAGATCGACACGGGTGAAGAGGGCGGCCAGGAAGGCTTGAAGCGTGACCTGCTCGCCTTCGAAGGAGACTTCCGAGTGGACTGCGTCGACGAGTCCAGCCGCATCGACCTCAACGGCTTCGGCAACCAGACCTGGGCCGGCTACACGCTCCAGCAGCACCCCACCGCGCTCATGCTCTACGGGCTGATGGCGCACGAGGACTACAATCCACTGTTCGAGGAGCGGCTCAAGATGGACCGCTGGGAACTTATCGGCAACATCCGCGATTGGGTCGATCCGGACTCGCAGCGCTCCGGCCTGTGGGGGGGGGATGAAGACGCCCTGTACGACGACTACGAGCCCCGCTATCGGTCCAAGAACGGCCGCTTCGACACTCTGGAAGAGGTGCAGATGGTGCACGGCGTCAGCGACGAGGTCTGGTCACTGTTCAACGAGTCACTGTCGGTGCACACGCAGAACTTCAAGATCAACGTCAACTCATCGAGTCCTGAGATGATCAGGGCTCTGATCCGTGCCTACTCCGACCCTGCGATCGTGCCCATGCAGCTCATCGACGAGAAGCTGCCGGAGTTGATGGCCGAGCGCATCTTCATGCCCTACGCTCGCAACACCGACTTCATCAGCCGAGTGCAAGCCAAGACCATCACCCTGCGCGAGGTCAACCGGCTCAAGTCCATCATCAGCACCGACAGCAAGGTGTTCCGCCTCAAGTCCACGGGCTACGTGAACGAATCCACCTACACGACCCTGGCCGTGATACGAGTCAATAACAACGGAGTGAGATACCTGCTCTGGAAGGAGAACTGATGGCTGGCTACGTCATCGGCCTGGACCTCAGCCCCCGCTGTGTACGCGCCGCTGTGCTCAAGACATCACTACGCGGCTTCGAAATTGAGGACTTCCTCAGCGTCGAACCCCAGCAACCCGCTGAGGGGGAAGCCCACGACCCCGCAGCGGTGGCAGCGGCGGCACGGGCCATTCTCGACACGATCAACCACGACCAGGCGACCATCGTCGTGGGCTTGCCGACGACCAGTGTGTCGATCTGGTTGATCGAAATGCCCTTCAATGATCCGAAACGAATCGCCCAGACCCTGCCCTTCGAGGTGGAGAACTTCGTACCCTGGGACCTCGACGAGGTGCTACTCGATTACAAACTGGTGTCGGTGAGCCGAGAAGGCACCCAGGTGCTGACAGCCATGGCGTCCTGGGACCGTGTCGAACACCACCTCGAGGGCCTGCAGGAAGTGGGCATCGACCCCCGGCATGTAACCCTCGATGCCAGCGTCCTCGCGTTCCTTGCGCCGGACAGTGACGAGTGCGTCGCCATCCTCAACGTCGAAGATGATACGACCCAGGCCTGCGTGGTCGCCGACGGCCAGTGCCGCTGGGTACGCTCCCTGGAACGGGGCAGCCAGTTCCTGTCCGGTAACGAAGACGCTGGAGGCGGCGCCTGGGCCGGTGCCGGCTCCTCGAACATGGAGCGCTGGGCTGCCGAGGTGCGAGCGACCCTGCTGTCAGCCGAGGATGCCGGTGCACCTCCCATTGAACGGGTCTATCTGTCGGGCGGCGGCGCACGGATCGAGAACCTCGACAGCATGCTGGCCGAGGACCTGGGAGTGACGGTGGAGTCCCTGCGCCTACCTGCTCCCAAGCTCGGAGCCGAGCAGGCGCCCCAGCCCGAACCTGAACATTCCCTCTGCTACGGGCTGGCGTTGGCTGGACTGTCCACGGGTCGAAAGAACGCCCTCGAGTTCCGCAGGGGGCCCTTTGCCTACCAGGCCGACAGCCAGATGCAGGCACGCCTGGTATTGGCCACGGTAGCGATGATCTTCCTGGTCGCCATCTCGGGCGTCGTCCTGCACTTCGCCAGGACCGCAGCGCTCAAGGGCGAATTAAAGGCCACCAATGCTCAGTTGGTGGCCTCGGTACAGGAGGCCTTTCCCTCGGTTCCTGCCAGTGCACTACTCAGTTCGGAATCGGTGATGAACGTGATGAACGAGCAGGTTCAGGGGGTCGAGGAGCGCATCGCCAACCTCACCGGCCCGGACCTGACACCCCTGAGCGCGCTGCGCGAACTGTCGATGGCGATCCCCGCCAACGTCACCCTTGATGTCAGCGAGTACCTGGTGAACGGCGAGATGATCCGCATCCAGGCAAAGACCGACTCCTTCGGCAGCGTCGATGCCATCGAGGCGGCGATCCTCGACATTCCCCGCTTCAAGGGCGCTCAGAAGAGCAACGTCAACAAGGCCCGCAACGGCAAGATGAGCTTTACCGTGACGATTCCCAGGAATGCGTCCGAGGAGGAGGACGAGGGATGAGCCTGCGCGAAACCGTGGACACATTCTCGGAGCGAGTCCGTGCACTGCTAGGCGGCCTCACTCCACGCGACCGACGCGTGCTCCTGTTCGGCATTTCAGTCGTGCTGCTGGCGGCAGGATGGTTCGCCGTCACCAGCATGAATAAAGCCACCAAGCAGATCTCGCGGAACCTCGCCACCGTACAAACAGCCCAGATCGAGGTAGAGGACATGCTCGCCGACTTCCGAGCCCGCGTCGGCAACGCAGATGCGCTCGAAGCGAAACTCCAGGCTGGCAAGGACTTCACGCCGCTCACCTGGATGGAGAAGGTCGGCAACGAAATGGGGATCTCCGCCAACATCCGCTCGATGACCGAACGCGGTGTGGTCGAGACAGACTATTACCGGGCACAGAAGATCAACATGCTGGTCGATAACTTGAACCTGCGACAGACCATCGACCTGCTTTACCGACTGGAATCAGCACCTCAGGCTGTCCGCTTCGATGAAGTACGCCTCAAGACCGACCGCAAGGAGCAGGGCTTGTTGGACGTTCGCATCGAGATGGCAGTGCTCCGTCCCTTGGAGGGCGTATGAACCCGATCACCCGACGAGTTCTCGATACTTGCGGCTACAGCCTCTGGTTCGTAGCCCTGTTCGCAGTTCTGACCTGGCTGACCTTTCCCTGGAGCCGGGTCCGCGACCAGGCGATCGTTGCGGCTGCCGATGCGGGTACCAGCCTACAACTGGACGCTGTGCGGCTCAGTCCCTGGGGGATCAAGGCCAAGGGCCTGGCGGTCGGTTCCGGCGCCGTAGACAGCCAACCGTGGATCAGCTTCGACAAGCTCTCCATCGGCACCAGCGCGTCCGGCTTACTGAGCGCGGCGCTGGCAGCACGTTCCATGACCGGCCCGAGCGCACCCTCGAACTCCGCAGAGACCAGCCATCTCTTCCTCGAGTCACTGGGCGACGTCACAGTGGACGGCGAGCTGTACGGCGGAGAACTCGAACTGCGTGCCGAGTCCGACAGCGAGGTGTCACGAATCACCTCCAACCTCGACAAGGTCAACCTGGAGAACTACCGCGTTGCTTTGCGTACGTTCTCAGCAAATCCTACCGGCCGCCTCAACGGAAGCAGCGATGTCACCTGGCACTGGCAGGACGCCAAGAAGTCCAGTGGCAACATCGACCTGGTGGCCAACAGCCTGGTCTTTCAGGGACTGACCGTCGCCGGCTTCGGACTCCCCGAGACAGCCTTCAATCGCTCGGAAATGCACATCAAGATCAACCGCGGGCGAGCCGAGCTTCGCGACACTGTGTTCGACTCCGATGTGATCCAGGTGGTGGTCGAGGGCTACGCCAACCTGAACACGCAACTGTCGCGCAGCCGCCTCGCGCTGCGGCTCCGTTTCAAGGTACGAGATGATCTAGACGGGCTGCTGAAGGTGCAGTTCGGGTCCAATCCACGCCACAAGGACAGCAAGGGTTGGTACCACTACCAGGTCAACGGCACAGTCAGTCGACCGCGGCTGCGGGAAAGTCCGGCAGCGGCGCGACGCGGACGCAAGCCGAGCCCCGCGGCAACGGCGCCCGCCAGCGCACCGGTGGCCGCTCCGAGAGCCCAGAGCGAGCCCGGAACCGACCCCGGTGCGGCAGGAGATTCGCAACCGGTAGGCGACATCCGACGCAAAGAGCTCGACGAGGAACGCGAGCGCTTGCGCGAGGAGCGCACCCGTCGGCGTGACGATCGACGCAACAAGCGCGAAGAGTTGATCAAGAAGCGGAATTCCCGCCAGGCAGACCTCGACAGCGAAGAAGGCAGCCCCGGCACCGGTGAAGACACCATCATCGACGACGAGGAACTGCGCCGCAGCAACTTCAAGGAAGGCGAGGGCGAGGGCGAAGAGGAAGAGCCCGAAGGCGAAGAGGAAGAGCCCGAAGGCGAGAGCGAAGAGGAGTAGCCTTCCAGCCGCATCAACGCTCGAGTGCCTCCTGGACCTGCTCAATCAACCAGGCGCTGACATCGATGCGCTGCTCCAGCATTGCCTGGCGACGCTGAGCGAAGCGTGCACGGGTCACATCGAGATCCGACAGGCAGTCCTCGACGATTCGCATCGCCTGCTCCTGTCCGGGGGTATTCCAAAGCAGCTCGAACTGCTGTTCCAATTCCAGCATGTATCCCAGGCGAGCCGTGTGCACGAACACCGCAGGGGTACCAAGAACTGCAGCTTCGGCAGCCATGGTCGCCCCCTCGCCGACGTACAGGTCGGCAGCGGCCAGCAGGTGGTGCAGCCGCTGGGGCGGCAAGGTCATCGCCAGGCCCCTGAGTTCCTCGGGCACCCCTCTCTCGCCGCTCACTACGACTCGGATCCTCTCCGACAGTTGACGCACAAAGGCGACGGGGTCGACGAAGCCGCTGTCTCCGACATCGTGGCTCGCTTCCCAAGACACGAGGCGGACGACGGCAAAGGGCTCCTCTTCAGAAAGCCCTGCTTCTGCACGTACCGTCGGGTCTGGAGTGAAGCGATTGGGGTGCAGGTAGCTCAGCTCGTGGTAGCCCGGGTAGCGAATCGCCTTGGCGGGGGCCTTCCCCTGGTAGCAAGCCGGCAGGTACAGCCGGTCGCAAATGGGATAGACGAAGCGATTGGTGAGGCCTGCTGACTCGGTGTCATAGAACACCCAGGACGGCACGCCAGTGATCTTGCTGACCGGTGCGATCACTGGACCCATGATCCCAAGCAGCAGGTCCGGCCGAAAACTGCGCACCCGCGCCGTCAGCCGCGCCGTCCGCACAGCCATTTCCCGGGCCAGCCCCAGCATGCCGCCGCCGATTCCCGTCAGCACCTCGCTGGGCAGACCGTAGGCATCAAGCAGTTGGCGCGTGACGTCCTTCTCACGAGCCGTAAACAGTACCTCGCCACCGCCGGCAACGGTCGCCTCCGCGAGCGGCCGAAAAAAATGCACGTGAGCGGGATGCAGTACGTCGAACAGCAGTCGCACGACTGGTTGGCCCGAAGCGGTCGGCCGCTCAGGGAACTCCTGGGGTGACCGTGTTGACAGCCTCTTCCTCGCTCAACGACTCGAACGAGCCGGGGTTGAGCCGTACGCTGGCCTGGTCCGACTCGGGATAACTCGCCGAAGCCTCGAGGCGACGAAGTCGTACGAGCCCCTCTTCGGTCAGCTTGCGGTTGGCAGCGACGAGGTCTGCGAGCAGTGCCATCATGACCAGTTGCACGCCGATCACGAGCAGCGCAGCGCTGAGCACGACCGACTGGACGTGGCCACTACCGTGCCCCTGGCTGTAGTACCAGAGGAAGCGGATTCCGAGCCCGACACCACCGACGAAGCTGACCATTCCTAGCGTCAGGAACGAGCGGAAGGGCTTGTAGAGCAGGTAGGAGCGCAGGATCGTCACCGCCGAACGCGACACGTAGCGTCGAATGCTCGATATCAGCCGGCTCTCGCGCAGTTTCTCGTTGGTAGCAACCTCGACCGATTCGATCTTCATGCCGCCGTGACCCGCCTGGATGATGGACTCGAGCGTATAGGTGTACTCGTTGACCAGGTTCAGGCGCATGGCAGCTTCACGACTCCAACAGCGGAAGCCAGAGGTTGCATCGGGCACGGACGTGCCGGAAAACTGGCGGACCACCCAGGAACCGAGACCCTGAAGTCGCTTCTTGGTCCATGAGAAATGGGCGATTCCAGCCGTCTTGCGGTCTCCGATGACGACGTCGGCCGCGCCGGAGATGACAGGCGCTGCCAGGGTAGGAATGGCAGCACCGCTGTACTGGTTGTCGCCGTCCGTGTTGACGATGAAGTCGGCACCGAGACGGATGCAGGCATCCACTCCCGCCCGAAATGCTGCAGCCAGTCCCCGGTTGCGGGGGAAGCGAACCAGGTGATGAACCCCCAACTCGCGGGCTACCTCGACGGTGCGATCGGTGGAGCCGTCGTCGATGATCAGGTACTCGATTCGATCGACCCCGTCGATCGACTCTGGCAGGTCGGCCACCGTCGCGGGCAGCGTCGTTTCCTCGTTAAGACACGGGATCTGGATGATCAGCAGGGACATCTGGTCCACCTCTCCGGCGGCGGGGACCTTACTGCAAGCAGGCTATTGGGGAAAGAAGCTTCTGTGACAGGACAATTCCTGTCCCGGCGACGCGACCGTCCCTGACAGGTAGTGCACTGTCTCTGCTAGGCTCGTGCCGCTATGCAGACTCCCAGCAACCTCGTCTGGCTCGACCTCGAAATGACGGGGCTCGAGCCCGAGACCGACCAGATCATCGAAGTCGCTGTCCTGGTCACTGACTTCGCGCTCAACATCCTCGCTGAGGGCCCCTGTGTCGCGATCCACCAGGGCGAAGAGGTGCTCGACGCCATGGATGAATGGTGCACTCGCACGCACTCTGCCTCGGGCCTGATCGAGCGTGTTCGCACGTCTCAACTGAACATCGCCGAAGTCGACCAACAGGTAGCGGAGTTCGTCAACGAGTGGGTGCCAGCCGGGAAGTCCCCGCTGTGCGGCAACTCGATCTCTCACGATCGGCGCTTTGTCCGCCGCTACATGCCAGCCCTCGAGAGCCAGCTGCACTACCGAAACATTGACGTAAGCACCATCAAGGAGCTGGTCACGCGCTGGTATCCCGAGTCCAATGGCGCGCCAAAGAAAAAGGGCCTGCACCTCGCCCTCGATGACATCCGAGAGAGCGTCTCAGAACTGCGCTGGTACCGTGAGAACGTATTCCTTGCGAACCTCGAGAGCAGCCCGTAGCCGTTGGTCCCTATGGACGACAACGCCATGAATCGCTATCTCCTCGAGCACCGTGTCGGCGCAGATGCCAACGGTGAACTGTTCCTGGCCACACTGCGACGCCCCGACCGCAGCGAGAAGAGGGTGTTGGTCAAGTGTGTGCCGGCAGCCGAAGGAAGCCCCGACTCCCCCCCAGCAGACTTGCTTCGCGAGCACATCACCTCCTGCGCGCTACACCACTCCTGCATCGTCCAGACCTTCGATGCGGGACGCCATGGAGACATCTACTTCCTGGTGTCGGAGTACACCAACGGCCCCGACCTGGAAGACCTCTTCGAGCGCTGCAGGCAGCGCGGAATGAGTCTGCCCATCGACCTGGTGATCTACATCGGTAGGCAGTTGGCGGCCGCTCTGTCCCAGGCCCACGATCAGCCCTACCCGCCCCCGGGCGGAACCACGTACCACGGCAGCCTGTGCCCGGCGAAGGTTCACCTGTCCGTGTTCGGCACGGTCAAGCTCCGTGGCTTCGGAGCCGCACCAGCAGAAGTGGCCTACCAGTGCCCCGAACAACTCGTTGCAACGGCTGGCAGTACGCCGGGCGACCTGTTCAGCCTTGGCATCCTGCTGTTTGAGGCCCTGTGTGGCGAGGTGCCCTTCGACGGCTCCACCGAGCACGAGGTACGCGAGTCGCTGCGCAACGGACGCAGCCGGCCACCACGAAGTCTTCGCCCCGAGGTCCCGCAGGAACTGGATCAACTGGTTGCCCGTTGCCTGCAGCCCGATCCGACACAGAGGTACCTCGCCGCCGGCGAGCTTCGCCGCGACCTCGAGCGCCTTGCACACTACCGGCAGGCCAGCGCCGGCTCTGGCCTGCTCACGGACTTCATCGCCGCAAGCTTCCCCGAACGCAACCACGCTTCGGTGCGTGAGCCCATTGCGCCGGGAGCAAGTCCTCCCTGGGAAGAGCTCTCGCATCGGCTATCGCCGCTGCTGGTCGAGTTGCCCCGATCCATGGAAGCAGGTCGCAGCAGCCAGATCCGGCTGATCCGCCCCGATGCGGAGTCTTCCCGAACCGAGCCGGCCGGGCCGGCCGAGCCAGCCGCAGAGTTGCCCCGTGGCTAGCCCCTACCACGCCGAACTGGAACTACCCTCGCCCACGCTCGCCGACTTCACGGTCATTCGCCAGTTGGCCAGTCACCACGGCGTCAGCACCTACGCTGCGATGCGGCCCTGCGGCCTGGGAGTCGATCGACAGGTGCTCCTCAAGATCACCGAGGCAACCCTGCAATTCGGCTTCTCGAGTGCCAGGCAATTGGCAGATGAGAGCCGCCTCGGCGAACGACTGACACACCCGAACCTGCTGCAGACAATCGAACACGGCAAGGACAAGGGATGCGTCTACCAGGTTCGGGAATGGGGCGAAGGCGGCGGTCTTCGGCGTCTCCTGGAGGGGGTTTGGCAAGACGGCGGGTTCCCAGTTGCAGCCGCCCTCCACATCGCCGAACAACTGTGCCGGGCGCTCACCTACCTGCACGAACTCAACGCTCCGCCCTGGGCCCCCGATGGTCTCGTGCACCACGGCCTGGTGCCATCCAACATCATCATCTCCACCGCCGGCGAGGTTCGCCTGGGCAACCTCTTTCAGGCGCAGCCGCGTGGCGCAGGAATCCCTTCTCCGGCACTGAGCGGCGCAACACATGCAGGGCAAGACGATGCACCGTCGGCCTACCATGCACCCGAGAGATGCAGCGGACAGGCTGCCGATCCTCGCAGCGACATCTTTGCCCTCGGCACCCTTTTATATGAGTCAATCGTCGGTCCCGAGGCCCTGGGCGGCGACCCGAGCTCCGACTGGCAACGGGTTCGCGATGATCGTGAAGTCCTGCGCAAGCTCGAGGGAGACCAGATCCCATCTGAATTGAGCGACCTTCTGACACGCGCGATGGCGTCCAACCCGTTTGAGCGCTATGGCTCAGCAGCGGCCCTTCAGCACGACATCCTGGCGGCTCTGCAGAACCAACCCGACGATGGTGAGAGCCAACTGCGCGCTCTGGCGACGAAGCACTACCAGCCGCTCTAACGCCCGCGAGCCCGCGGCCTAGCTCGAATCCTGGACAATCCTGGCAGGATCGAAATCTGTCGCTTCCCGGCGGAACACGAGACGGAAAGTGCTGCCCTCACCGAGCTCGCTCTCCACCGACAGATCACCACCGAGCAGGTGGGCGAATTTCTTGGAGATGGTCAGACCGAGACCGCTACCACCATATTCGCGAGTCGAAGTGCCGTCGACCTGGCGGAACTCGTCGAAAATCGTATCGAGTTGGTCCTCGGGAATGCCGATTCCCGAGTCCCTCACCGCGATCTCGATGCTGGCCTCTGAGACGGGCCGACTCTCGATGAACACCGAGCCCTGGGAAGTAAACTTCACCCCGTTGTTCACCAGGTTGAGGAGAATCTGCTGCAGCTTCTGCCGATCGGTGTGTACCGCGAGGCTTCCTGCACCCTGATCGTTCCAAACGACTTCGAGATGCTTCTGGACCGCCAAGACGCGGCCGGTCTCCACGACATCGGCGATCAGTTCGCCAATGGTGAAGGACTCCGTGCGCAGTTCCGCCACACCGGCCTCGATTCGCGCAAGGTCGAGGATGTCGTTGATCAGCGCCAATAGATCGCCAGCACGGGTCGCAATGCCCTGCACAGCGGCGCTCTGCTTAGCCTCCAGAGCACCATAGATCCCGCCATACAGTAGATCGGAGTAGCCCATGATCGCGTTCAGTGGCGTACGAAGCTCATGGCTGATGTTGGCGAGGAACTGGTTCTTCAAGCGCGTCGCTTCGAGAATCTGCTCGTTCTTGACGCGCAGGTGCCGATTGGCCTCCTCGATCTGGCCTATGTACTCGCGGTTCTCGGCCTCGAGCGCCCGTTCGTGAGTGACGTCACTACCCACGATCACGAGTCCACCACCGCTAGCCTCGAGTTCGCCAACCTGTGTGCCCTCGAGCCTGGAGAAGCTGACTCTCGCCGCGAAGCGTTCCCCGTCACCACGCACACCGAGCAACTCCATCTGCGGACTCAGGCCATCGGCCCAGTCCTCGAGCAATTCGTCGACACTACGCGGCCCGGCGCCCTCAGCGAACAGAGTTCGAAAGTGCCTTCTGCCGACGACATCGGACGAGCTCAGTAGGAACAGAGCCTCAGCACCACGGTTGAAGGATAGAATCACACCGTCAGGCGAGCACGCGATGATGAAATGGTCTGTAGCCGAGTCCAGTACGCTGTTGAGGAAGGACGTCGTCGACTGCAGCTCAACCGTCTGCTCCTGGACCGTCGTCTCCAGGGAGTCCGACAGGAGGCGAAGCTGCTCCTTCTTATCGCGCAGCTTTGCATAGGCCGTATCCAATGCACGGCTGCGGTCCTCGAGTTCCTTGCTGGTTACCGCCAGATCATCTCGAGCGGCCTGTTCTTCGAGAAACCTGCGCATGAGTACCTGGCCCAGGGTTCGCTCAAGGCTCTCGGCATTGATTGAACTCTTGACGAGGTAGTCGTAGGCACCCATCCGGAACAGGTCTACGGCCAGGCTCTCGTCCCCCTCACCAGTGACCATCACCACCGCAACATCCAGGAGCCGCTTGCGGATTTCAGCGAGCACTTCGAGGCCATCGAAATCGGGCAGGCGATAGTCGAGCAGAACGATGTCCCAGCTCTTATGGGACAGAACATCGAGGGCCTCTTCGCCCGAGCCCGCTCTGCCAATTGTCGCCATCGGGTAGAAGCCGACAACGATCTCTGCAACCAGTTCGACAAAGGTATGGTTGTCGTCGACCAGCAGAATCGCCGGCGCGACGATCGCGTCCTCAGGGCTCAATGAGAGCTCTTTCGATTGCCGCTCAAGGAGCCGGCGGACCGGCAGCTGTATAGGTGGCATCCAGCTCGCCAGTGAAGGAGATCTGGCTGATCGCCTGTGGCTCATTGAAACTGAGCACCCACAGCGAACCGAAGACGTAGTGTCCTGAGAACGCACCCAACGTCGCGTTGCCTAGTTCGCCGTAGTAGCGCCAGAATGGCATCCAGGTCGGTGAGTTGGGTGGCGGAGAGGCAATGGTACCGAGGCCCTGACCGTTGTTCACAGCACTCAAGTATCGACCTTCGACATCCTCCAGGTAGCCGACATGGCTGAGGAACAGTCCGTCGGGTTCATTGCTGGTGACGCTGTCGAAGCTGGTGGCCCCATCGATCGTGATGTCCATGTTGGCTGCCAGACCCGCGGCCGCATCCACGAGGCCCTGCGGATAGATAAAGTCCCGGTAGGGATTCTCGGGATCGGGGTTGGTAAGGATATCGCCCAGATCGATGCCGGCGAGGTCGACCTCGACATCACAGGCGTTGTCACCCGTCTCCGTTACATCGACGACATTGAGTACCTCGACGGACCCTCCGCAATCGGGACAGGAAACCCCCAGGGCATTTGGGTTGAAAAGCGCGCTGCCCGACCACTGGTATCTCTGCTGGCAGGCCAGTTCCTGTTCCTGGTAGTCAACCCAGTAGCTGATCGTCCAGCTGCCTTCGAGGACGGAATTTCCTGGACCCAGGACCTTCGGCGGGGACGGATCATCGTCGTCGCCGGTCGCTGCGCTGTCATCGTCGTCATCGTCGGCCGTGTCGTCGTCATCGTCAGCCGTATCGTCGTCATCATCGGCCGTGTCGTCATCGTCCGGCGAGGCGCTATCGTCATCATCCGGTACGCGCAGCGTCATGGAGCAACCCACCGCCAACAACAAGAACATGACCGAAGAAGCGAACAACCAGTGAAACCGCATCGAATAACCCTCCCTGGGAATGGGGGAGCATAGCAGCGAGAGCACAGACTTGAGCAGCTATCCGAAGCCGGGCGCAACGGGCCAGGTCAGCGCAGAATCACCCGCAGACGTTGACCTGGCTGGACCTTGTTGTGTCGCATTCCGTTCCAGGACTTCAAGTCCTTGATGGAAACACCGTACTTGCGAGAAATACCCCACAGGGTATCGCCGGACTGAACCTGGTAGGCAATCGCACGTTCCTTCTTCACCTTTGCCGCGCGGCGACCGGGATAGATAGTCAATCGCTGACCGACCTGGATCTTGTTGTTAGACAGCCCATTCCACTTGCGTATGGAATCGACGCTGACCTTGTGGCGTGAGGCGATGCCGTACAGAGAATCACCCTTCTCCACTTCGACGACGAGGGGAGAACCACCCCGCCCCGAGGCGACCAACTTGAGTTTCTGTCCAACCTTGAGGCGGTCGTTCTTCAGAGCGTTGCGCTTCATCACCTCGCTGGTCCGCATGCCGTAGCTGCTGGCAATTCCTGACAACGTGTCCCCGGAACGAACGGTATAGGTGACCGTCTTCGGAGCTCTCGCCTTCTTACGCAGAATCAGCTTGTCACCGGGGTGGATCGTCGGCTTTCGACCCAACTTGTTGAGGGACTTCAATTCGTCCGTCGACACACCGGTAATCCTGGAGATCCTGTACAGGGAGTCACCGGGACGTACCAGGTAGCTGCTCGGACCGGCCTTGCTTTCAGAAGTACGCTTCTTGGATTTCCGCTTCTCGGATTTCCGCTTCTTGTACTTGCGCCGATCGGAGCGACGCTTCTCGTAGCTACTCTTCTCGGTAGAAGTAAGCGTCGCTCCCTTGTCAGTCCCCCGGGTCACGACCTTCAGCTTCTGCCCGACGATCAACGTATCGCTGGCGAGACGGTTGCCCTTTTTAAGGGCCTCTACCGTCGTACCGTAGCCTGCGGCAATCTGCGACAGGGTGTCGCCACCGGCAACCACGTGGACAATCTTGCGCGCCGGCATCCTGTCAGCGCGAACCGGCAACATGATCCGCTTGCCGACCCGCAGAGCGCGGGCATTGCGGATGCTGTTCATCCTCTCGATGGTCTTCACCGGCACCTTGTAGGTGGCCGAGAGTCCAGTCAATGTGTCCCCACGCCGGATCTTGTAGCGGACGAAAGTGACCCGGTCCTTGGCCGGCAACCTGGCGAACTTCTGGGCAAACAGTTCCCCTTTGCCCTTAGGCAGGTTGAGGGGGTAATTGTTCACACTCGGAGGAGTGTAACCCCGCTTCAGCGCGGGATTGATCGCCTCGATCTCTTTGGTCGAGGCACCGATCAGCCTGGCTACGACGGCGAGGTCCGTCGACTCGGGCACGGGCACGATGTCGTGCTGCCACAGGGAAAGGCGGTGCTCCTGGGGGATCTCATCGGCCAGTCCGTAGCGCTCCGCATAGGTCGCGAGGATTGTCGACGCGATGACCTTCGGCACGTAGTTCCTGGTCTCGGCTGCAAGAAAGGTGCGGCCCGAAGCGGAGAGCTCCCAGAAGTCTTTTGTCTCGTACATCCGTATCGCACGGTTGACCTTGCCGCCACCAGCGTTGTAGGCCGCCGACGCCAACTCCCAGCGCCCGAAGCGCTTGTACAGATGAGACATGAAGGCGATGGCTGCCGCCGTGGCTTGCACCGGATCGCGTCGCTCGTCGATCCACCAGTTCTGCTCCAGTCCGTATTCCTTACCAGTGCTCTGGATGAACTGCCAAACCCCCACGGCACGCGCGCTGGAAGTGGCATACGGATTGAAACCCGACTCGATCATCGCCTGGTACAGCAGGTTCTTGGGTAAGCCGGCCTCTTCCAACTCAGGGATGATGAGCGGACCATAACGCTCCGCGCGGGCGAGCCACTTAACGAACCATTTGCGCCCACGCGTCAGGAAGTACACCATCCAGTTCTGGACTTTCGCGTTGAGCACGATGGGGTAATCAAAGTCGCGCGGATCAATCTGCTCTAGGTGCAGGTCGGGTCGTTCGGTATAGGTCTTGAGTGGATCCCGGTACAGGTCCAGCGAGAAGTTCAGCAGGTGGTCCGCCGCGCCGAAGTAGGCAACCTCGCCACTCTGAATCTCGGTAGGCTCGGGGGTGGTCTCGAGCAGCTCAACGCTCTCGTGTGCTGCAAGATCGGCGAGCACCTTACGCAGCACCTCTTCGATCGCCTGCGCGGGGATCTCCGGCGCCGTCATCCCTGAGCTACCAGCGTTGCGCAACTTCTCCAGGAGAGCAGCGCGCCGGGCCACTTCCGCCCTTGAGGCTCGCACCAGCTTGGGGCTCTTCTTGCCGGGTTTGTCGGCGCGCAACGCCAAGCGATTCTCGTCGTCTCCCACTGACCCTTCGCTCGCGGTCTCTGCACGCACCGGTGAGCTACCCGCGCATACCAGCAGACAGGATGTCGCGAAGAGGGCCAGACAGAGTGGCCGAACAGCTAGGGGAGCAGGCACTGGGAGCATTCTGGACAATATTGGCATAAATTCCCGCAGCATGGCCAGCGTTGATTTGAGGTGGTGTGCACTTTTCTAAGTAGCGACGTGGACTTGCGACAAAGATCTGGCTCAACGTCGTTTCACCAAAAACGAAGCCGTTCGCTATGTTAGAAATCGAAGAGGTAGCGGCTTCCGAGATCCCCGGTGACGGTCAGGCGCCTGGGTAAATCGGCACTCTTTGAGACCGGTTGAACGGCTCGAGAGTGCTGCCCCTCAGGAAGTCGCTTAGTTCACCGAGTGCGCTGCGGCGCATGATGAGAAGTACGCGAAGCAGAATGACTGGCCCGTCCGCCGAAGCCATCCTCGAACAACTCCCTGATGGCGTACTGCTCATCGAGGGGACCCGTGTGATCTCGGCGACCACCCGAGCGGCTGAACTCCTCGGCGTAGCTCTGAGCCGACTGCACGACAGCGAAGTGAGCACGTTCCTGCCCCCCGAGGCATTGATGGTGGTCCAGCGGATCAACGATGGAGCGGCCTCCTGCACGAGCCGCGGAATCACCTGGCAACGCGCGTTCGCCGTGCAACGCCTGTCCATAAAGGCAGTCCCCGGCAGCCACCCGGGACAAGTGCTGCTCGTGGTCGCCGATGACGAAGATCCGCTCGGTCCCGACGCTGCAAGCGGGTTTCGCCGCCGGCTGGCGTGGCTGGACAGCCTGGCTGCCGGCATGGCCCATGAGATCCGCAACCCACTGGGCGGGATCCGAGGCGCAGCACAACTGCTGGGCCGAAATCTAAGCCGCGACGAGCAGCAGGAACTCACCGAGTTGATCATCCGAGAGTCGGACCGCATCGACGGCCTGGTCGAACGCCTCATGGCGCTGTGTCGCCCCCGACCGATGCTGCGCAGTTCGGTGTCACTTAACCGCATCATCCACGACGAGGTCGCCCTGCTCCGAGCCCGCTCTGCAGGTCGTTCGTCGCTGGCATGGAAGCTCGACCTTGACCCCTCGTTGCCCAAGGTGGAGGGCGACACCGAGCGGATCCGCGAAGCCGCAAGCAACCTGCTTCGCAACGCCATGGAAGCCGCAAGGCACGAGGTCACGGTGCGCACCCGCATCGAGACGGAACAACGTCTGCGGGACGCCGGCCAGGACCGCGGGCGACCGGTCGCCCTGCAAGTCACCGACGACGGGCCGGGAATCGACCCTGACAAGGTGTCGACGCTGTTCGACCCCTTCTCGACCAGCAAGGCCGAGGGCACCGGCCTCGGGCTGTTCGTCGCCAGGCTCGCCACCGAGGACCACGGCGGACGATTACTGGTCGAACCGAGACCTACTCTCGGGGCTCGGTTTACACTGCTTCTGTATGAGCGGCTCGCCGCTCCCAACCAACCCGACCTGAACACCTGGGCGGACTCACCCGGCAACTGGACTCGCAAGAGCCGAGCGCCTGCTGTGGAGGTAAGCGCCTGATGGCTTCACGGATTCTCATCGCCGAGGACGACACCAGCCTGCGCACCGTCATGGACAAGGCACTCTCGAGCCATGGCCTCGAGGTGAGTCAGACCGGCGACGGCAGCAGTGCAGTGCAGATGCTTCGTGACAACCACTTCGACGTGGCGATCGTAGACCTCAAGATGCCCTCCCTGACAGGCCTTGAGGTGCTCTCTCAAGTCGGCAGCCTGGACAATCCACCGCACGTCATCATCATCACCGCCCAAAACACCATGTCGAACGCTATCCAAGCGATGAAGGGGGGCGCCTACGAGTACCTGTGCAAGCCCTTCGACATCGACCTGTTCGAAGAGTTGGTTATGCGGGCAGTACGAGACCGCGAGCAGGTCGAAGAGCCTCCCACCGTGCTCGAAGACCGAGGTGTGCCCTCGTCCCCGGACAACCGCACCCTGTACGGACACAGCGATGCGATGCAGGACGTCTTCAAGTGCATCGGCCGTGCGGCGGCCAGCCCGCACTCAGTGCTTGTCACTGGCGAGAGCGGCACCGGCAAAGAGTTGGTGGCTCGCATCCTGCACCAGGAGAGCGACCGCTCCAGCGGTCCCTTTGTCGCCGTCAACACCGCGGCCATCCCCTCGGAACTCCTGGAGGCAGACCTGTTCGGCCACGTGAAGGGCGCCTTCACAGGTGCCCACTCGGCAACCCAGGGTAAGTTTCTGGCAGCCAACGGAGGGACACTGTTCCTCGACGAAGTCGGCGAAATGCCCCTATCTCTGCAGGCCAAGCTGCTCCGGGTGCTCGAACAGAAGAGCTTCTATCCACTGGGCGCCGACAAGGAGGTGGATGTCGATGTTCGCATCATCACTGCAACCCACCGCGACCTTGCTGAAGACGTGCGCTCCGGGGCCTTCCGAAGTGACCTGTGCTTCCGCCTCAACGTACTGACGAGCCACCTCCCGGCGCGCCGGGACCGGGTCGACGACATCCCTCCACTTGCCGAGTGGCTGCTTCGCAAGCACTCGTCCAACGGCTCCATCCCCGAACGCGCCTTGAGCGGGGAGGCCATCGAATGGCTGTGCCACTACACCTGGCCCGGCAACGTCCGCGAGTTGGAAAACGTCCTGGTGCGCGCCGCGACCTACTCTCAGGGGCCATCGATTCGCGTCCAGGACCTGGTAGGTCCCACCGGTCGCCTCAGCCTACGTCACACCGGTGCGCAGGAAGAAAGCTTCGAGGCCACCCTGGTCAAGCGGCTGCGCCCCGTGGTGCGTACCTATCCCGAGCCCGAAAGCGGAGACAAGTCGGACCTGTTCGGACTGGTGGTCGGCACCTCGGAGCGGGTGCTCCTGGACCTGGTGATGAAACGCACCAACGGCAACCAGTTGCGCGCTGCCGCGCTGCTCGGCATCAACCGAAATACCCTGCGGCGCAAGCTGGCCGCCCACTCCATCGACACCGACAGCTTCCGCGGCCGCCGCGGTTCCCGCAACCACAAGAGCTGACCCCAAGCCATGGCATCAGCGAGTGCCCGGGCTGCAATCTGCGGCCTGTACGGCATAGTCGACACCAGCGCTGCCCCCCATCTCCGCCACCTCGACCTGGGCCATGCGCTGCTTCAGGCGGGGGTTTCGGTCCTCCAGTTACGAATGAAGGATACGGACCCCACAGGACAACTACAGATCCTACGCAGGCTAAAGGCCGCGGCAGATAAGGCCGGGGCCCAGCTCATCGTCAACGATCACGTCCAACTGGCTGCTGAGGTCACGGGGGTCGGCGTGCACCTGGGCCAGGACGACATGAGCCCAGCCCAGGCTCGCACCATCCTGGGCGACTCGATCCTCATTGGGCTCAGTACCCACGACCCCTTGCAGGCACGCGAAGCAGAAGCACAGGGAGTCGACTACATCGGCTACGGGCCTGTGCTCAGCAGTGCGGGAAAGCACCACGACAAGAGGGATGAGCGGGTGCCGCACGCCCCGGTGGGGCTGGCATCCTTGAAGGTCGTGGTAAGCGCGGCTACGGTACCGGTGGTAGCGATTGGTGGCATCAAGCTCAGTGCACTGCCGCTACTACTAGCCACCGGAGTGGACGCCGTCGCCGTGATCTCCGCCATTAACTGCGCGGAGCACCCGGTGGATGTCGCCCGGTCCTTCCATGCGGCCTTCACCGTCGATGCGGGACCCGCTCGATTCGGACCGCTGTAGGATAGACACCATGAGAACCCACTCCACCCCGCACATGTCCAGTCTCCTCGTCGCAGTAGCGCTACTCGCCGCCCTGGCACTGTCGGCCGGCTGCCAACCAGAAGATCCACCCTTCGTATGGGGAGGCGGCGGTGGTGGCAGCTCGAACGACGATGACGATGATGCTGTCGGCTCCCCCGACGAAACCTGGGCGGTTGCGCGCATCGAGGTGACTCGCAGCGACATCGAGGGCACCACCGGAGCCATTATTCGCGCCGTCGGCTCCTGGTTCCCCAACCAGTCTGTCCAACTACGCCCCGATCCTCCTGATGACCTGGACTCCTGCCACACGGGTAGCTCGCCCAGCGGCCAGTTCGTGATCCCGGACTCCACGCTGGATGTTGGCAACATGATCCTCGTAATGGCCGACGGCGAGCACACCCTCGACTTCGACGACGGCTACTTCCAGGACGTGCTGCCCTACAATTCCTGGAATCCTAACGACGAGTTCGACATCGTCGTCACGGGAGGACCGGGCCTCGACGCTACTGAATTCAGCGGCGCCATCGGCACCCCGCCGAGTGTCGCTATCAGCGGGGTCGAAGAATCCGGCGGTGAAGTGACCGTCGAGTGGCTCGGTGGCCAGGACATCAACCAGGTCACGATCCTGGTGACAGCCTCGGCCGACGACTCGATGTCCTGGGTTTCCTGCAAGGTGCAGGATGATGGCCAGTTCACTGTCAACTCGGCTGCCCTGAGCAGCCTGCCGACCGGCACAGCCCTGCTCGACATCCGGCGCGAGGTAAGAAGCAGCATCGACGTCGATGGCCAACCGGGAGTCGTCATTGGCACCTCCTCGGCATCCGTCGGGGTCAGCATTGCCGCCGCGGGTGTTGACGACGACTCGGCCGCCCAACCGTAACGGCACGCCAGTCGGTAGCCACAACAGGCCTACAAATGGCATCCGCTGAACTTCCCCAATCTGCGGCCGCCGCAGCACTCACCGGGCGACTCGTTGGGCTGGCGCGTAGACCCGGGGCACTGTGGTTGGAAACGTCGCACCGCGAGGAGACCCGGCAGGCGTGGAGCTACCTCGCCTGCGAACCGGCAGTCTGGATCCGAGGAGCTGGAAGCCTGCTGGAGGTGCTCCCCGGACCCGCCGGTGATCGAGGCTGGCTGCGCCGCGTGACACGCGCGGACCCCGGGCCTGGCGAGGCCTTTGATCGACTGCAGGCCATCGCCGGGCGGCTACGCGTCTCTGCTTCCACCACCGAGCAGAGGGTCACTGGCGATCCGCCCCCATTCCGTGGTGGCTTCGCCGGTTGCTTCTCCTATGACCTCGGACGGCGCTTCGAACAACTGCCGGCACTCTTGCAGCCGGAATTGCCCTGGGACTTCCAGGTCGGCCTCTATGACGAAGTGATCGCTCTGTGTGCTGCAACCGGGGAGTTCCACCACTACCGGCTACCGGGTTCAGGCTGCCACCTGCTGGACAGGTGGCAGGCATCACAGGCCGAGCCCGAGTGGCAGGCCGGACTGAGCGCAGGCATCACCGGATCACTCCAGGCAGAGATGGACGAGGACGCCCACAGGCAAGCTGTACAGGCGATCCGCAAGCACATCTGCGAAGGCACGATCTACCAGGCCAACCTGACCTTTCGCTGCCGGGCTCCAAGTCCCGACCCTCAAGCTGCGCTGGCAACCTTCGTGCGCCTGCGCCGCGACAATCCGGCCCCCTACGCCGCATATGTAGACCTACCCGGCACGACGCTGGTCTCTACAAGCCCAGAGAATTTCCTGGCACTGCATGGCTGTGGCCGGGTCGACTCACGACCAATCAAGGGCACGATCGCGCGGGGGCCCACTGGCAGCATCGCCGACCTGGGGGCCCGCGACGCTCTGCTCGAATCAGCAAAGGACCGCGCAGAACTCGCCATGATCGTCGACCTTGTGCGAAATGACATCGGTAGGGTGTGCCGTCCCGGTACGGTCAACCGAGACGACACCCTGGTCGCCGAGGCTCATCCCTCGGTCTGGCACCTGGTCGGCAACGTTAATGGTCAATTGGCAGAGGGACGCGACGCCTTCGACCTGTTACGAGCCTGCTTTCCACCCGGTTCGTGCATCGGCGCACCGAAGCTCCGCGCCATGGCTGTCCTCGAGGAACTTGAACACAGCCGGCGGGGGCCATACACCGGCGCTTTGGGCTGGATTGGGCTCGACGGCACCATGTGCCTCTCGGTCGCCATCCGCACCTTGGTGTTTCGCAACAAGATGGTGTCCTACGGTGTGGGAGGAGGCATCGTCTATGACTCGGTTCCTGCCGACGAGTGGCACGAGGCCCTACTCAAGGGCAAGGCACTGGCTGCCGCCCTGTTTCCCGAAGCGCCGCTCACCCGCGCGCACGTAGGCACGGGCCCGGCAAAATGGTGCCCTTGACTTCCAGTCATGCTCCGCCAAGATTGAGACCGACCTAATCAGGAGGTGCCCTCGTGCGCTTTGTAAGCAAGCTATTCCTCGGCCTCGTCACGCTGTTCTCAATGGGCCTGCTCTCCGCTGGAGTGATCGGCTGCTCTGAGACGACCCTCATCGGCCAGCCCGGTGCCGGTCTTCCGACGCGGGTGGAAGCCATCATCGAGGTCAGCAGTGACCATCCCAGCGATCCCCTGCTGGTGGACTTCGGCGAGGTCTATGCGGGAGATAGCCGTGAAAAGGACGTGATGATCCGCAACATCGGCACGGACACGCTGCACATCGAGGAACTGCTGATCGATGGCAACTTCAGCGTGGTCAACGACGCCGACTGGACGCGCCTGCTGTCCCCGGAGTCCACGACCATAGTGCAGCTCGCCTACAGCCCGATTCAGGACGAGCACATCGAGGGCTCTCTGACCGTGATCTCCAACGACCGGGAAAACCCGGCCGTACTGGTGCGGCTGCTGGCCGAGGGTCTGGCGCCAGCCATCGAGATCGAGCCCAGCGTCTGGGACTTCGGCAACCCCGAGATCGGCTGCGTTAGCCAGCTCGACATCAGCATCGCCAACGTGGGTCGCGCTCCGCTCGAGATCGCCGAAGACGGTATCTGGTTCGAAGACCTCGGTGGCAACGGCGAAATGGCGCTGGTCCACAACCTGCCGGAAGGCCTGGTTCTCGATCCCATCGCCGAAGGCGGAACTCCCGTCAGCCTGCAGGTTCACTATGTGCCGACCGACGTCCAACCCGATACGGGGATCCTACACGTCGAGAGCAACGATCCGGCCCGGCCCGACGCCACCTCGACCCAGTACGGCATCGCCCATCTCGGCGCGAGCAACATCGACGAGTACTACCAGGAGGGCAACAACGCCACGGACATCCTCTTCGTGGTCGACAACTCCTGTTCGATGAGCCAGGAGCAGAGCTCTCTAGCAGTGAACTTCGCGTCGTTCATTCAGATCGTCGATGCAATCGACATCAACTACCACATCGGCGTCACGACGACCGACACCGGTGATGACGGTCACCTGCAGGGCACCGAGACGATCATCACGCCGGGTGCCGCTGATCCTGCCGGTAGCTTCGCCTTCAACGTCAACCTGGGAATCAACGGTTCGGCCACCGAGCGTGGACTCCACTCCGGCTACCTCGCCCTGGGCGGAGGTGGCAACGGCAACCTGCAACCTGGCGGCGCCAACTACGGCTTCGTGCGTGAAGATGCCGGCCTTCGTGTCATCTTCGTGTCTGACGAACCCGAGCAGAGTTCCGGTGTCCTGAACTGGAGTGTCGGCGACTACGTCAACTTCTACCAGGGACTCAAGCCCAACCCGGACCACGTCGTACTCAGCGACATCAGCGGCGGAATGACCGGTTGCTCCGGTGCCGGCGGCAACGCCACCAACGGCTCTGGCTACGTATCCGCAACCAACATGACGAACGGTATTTCCGCTTCGATCTGCGATCCCAACTGGGTGAGCACCCTGTCCGCACTAGCCTGGCTCTCGCAGTCCTTCGCAGACACCTTCGAGCTCAGCCAGACCCCGGTGGAAGACAGCATCGAAGTACGCATGAACTCAGTCCCCGTGTTTGTCGGCTGGACCTACAACTCAGGGCTACAGGCCATCGTCTTCGACGTGGACCATGTGCCCGAGAACGGCGACGCAATCGAGATCGAGTACACGATGCTGGGAGCCTGCTCGGACTAGCACTGCCCCTGATGCCCCATACTCGGGGGTCCTGTCGCCAGTTGGGGGCAGGGCCCCTGTTGCTTGGGGCAGAATCGTCCGCGGAGACAGCAATGCCCATCACAGAGGTGGTTCGAGTACTGGCACGGGCGAACGGGCGCGGCGCAAACGATAAGGTAGTCGCCGTCGAGTTGGTGTACGACACGAACGGCGAGTTCGGACCCGACCGACTGGCAACCGGGTTCCCGAGCTACTGGCTGCGCCTCGAGGGCCACAGCCACGGCCCCTTTGCCGACGAAGAGTCCGCCATCAGCGCTGCCCTGGAGCGCTTTTCGGCACGCTTTGGCTGAGCAGGGAGAGCCTCAGGCGGGAGCCTCGGGACCAGCCGGGAGCAGTTCCTCAAGGGACAACTGAGCACAACCGTCGGCACCAGCGAAGCCCTCACAGTGGAGCTGGGGGCCGCCCCACTGGATCCCGTGGCCGGCTGCGTGCAACTGGAGCACACCACCATAGCGAGGCAGCAGGGTATCCATCGCCGCACGCACTGCTGTCGAGTCCGGCAACACCCATGGGTCGCTCAGTTGTCCTGGAATGCGGGCGACAATCTCTGCGGGTACCTGCCAGTCCGGCCTGGCCTCACCCACTGGATGACCGCGAACTTCCGGGCTGAAACGGATCCACCGGTCAATGCCCGTTGCGGTGCCACCGCCGCGCTGTTCATAGCGGGACTGCATCGGCAGCAAGAGCGTAAGTTCCGCCGGCTCTACCAGCATCGAGGAGTCCAGGTAGTGGGCCTGGTGAACGCGAAGCGGTACCTGGCTCAACTCATCGACGGCAAGAGCATGCTGATCCAGTAACTGGGCCAGCGATGTACCCACCGAGTAGATAAGCTCGTCCTCGGACGACAGGACTCCGCCCTCAGGTTCCTCGGGATCGTGCACTACGAAGCCGCAGTCATGAGCTGCCTGGCCGCCGACTCCTCCTCCGAGCGCCAGCACCCCGCAACCCTCCCGACCCACGAGACCGTTGGCCAACACCAGCGCCAGGAGTGCCTTGCAGGAAGCAGAGCCGTACCGGCCGGCCGCGAAGTCCTCGCCGACAACGAACACCGCCTTGTCGGCAGCCGCGAGCAAGCCAGCCAACTCCGCCATCTCTTGCCTGGAAGTCCCCGCTGCCTGTTCAAGATCCGGCCAAGCCCAGCTGCCCAGGGACCCCGACCAGGCGTCGCCATTTCTGACCCGAGCCCGAAGAAATTCCTGGTTCAGTAAATCAGCATCTGCACAAGCCTTGAGCACGCCTCGCAGAAAAGGTCCCGCTCCAGCCTGTGCATGGGAATAGCTCTGCTGCCCCAACTCCTCACTACCGGCAGTGGGCTCGCCGACCAACACCACTCGCGCAGAGCCGGCGCGCGCCTGCCTGAGCCATCCTGCCAGCAGTGGATGCTGCCCCAGGTCAGCACCGAACACGACGACCAGGTCGGCCCCGAGCAGGTCTGACAGAGAGCAGGTCGAGGCTGCCAGGCCGAAGGACCGACCCAGCGCCTGTAGCATGCGACCGTAGCCCATCGGCGCAACCAGAGAGCTGTGCCGAGCCCGCAACTCCGCTGCCATCCGGCGCAGCACGAAGTAGCCCTCGTTGGTGCTGCTACGCGAGTCCACCAGCAGGGACCAGCGCTCCCTGGCAGCCGAAATGCGGGAAGCGAGCAGCTTGTCCGCATCCACCCAGTGCATGGGCTTGAAGCCTGGCTCGCCGCGGCGCCACAGCAGGGGTATGGGCAGTCTGCCCAGGGCATTCAGGCTGGCGGGGTCGAGACTACGGAGTTCCTCCGAGTCCGGCAGATTGTCGGGCTGCAGAGCAGGCCGGGTCCAACGCGAGAGATCAGCCAGGCGCAGCCGGCACAGGTGCAGCCCCTCCTGGACCTGGTCTCGCAGTCCGCTGCTGCCCAGGGAGCAGCCGTCACAGACGCCATGCCGCAGAATGTCCAACCCGAATCGAAGCTCGCGGCGACTCTTCCAGGCCGCAGCAGGAATGGAGGTGAGGAAGCGCTCAGCAGGCAACGGACCAGGAGCCATACGCGCATCCTACCTGGGTAGTACGACAGGCTGCTAAGGTTCGCTGACACGCTTCAAGGAGAACGCGTTGACCCTTGCCAGACAGGTAGACCGGGCGGTCGTCCGTCGTCACAACGGCGGCCGCTGCGAGCAAATCCGAGACTCCCTGGTGGTCGAGGAGCCTCTTGAGATCCGGCTCGGCGACGAACCCATTGCAGTGCTGATGCGCACCCCGGGGGACGACATCAGCCTGGCTGTCGGCTTCCTGTTCTCGGAAGGAATCCTCTCGCACCCCGACCAGGTCCTCTCAGCGGCACACTGCACGGATCCCGAGGGAGAAACTGCCGGCAACGTGGTGCGCGTGCTCGCCGAGGGTCCCGACCGAGACGCAGCCGAGAAGGCTCGGCGGGAGATCTACGCCAGCTCGTCGTGCGGCATGTGCGGCAAGACCACTCTCGACTCGGTGCGGCTGCTGTGTGCCGAGATCCCAGCACCACCAGCCATTTCGGCAGCGCTCCTGCTGACCCTGCCCGAGCGCATGCGCGCCGAGCAGGTGCTGTTTCGCGACACTGGCGGCCTGCATGCAGCCGGCCTGTTCGGCCTGGATGGCGACCTGCAACTGGTGCGCGAGGACATCGGCCGACACAACGCTTGCGACAAGATCCTAGGAACCATGGTGTTGCGCGAACAGTGGCCCCTGCATGGTCACATGCTCCTGCTGTCGGGCCGCGCCTCCTTCGAGATGGTACAGAAGGCAGCGATGGCGGGCATCCAGGCAGTAGTCGCCGTGTCGGCACCGTCCAGCCTTGCGGTCGACCTGGCGACCGAACTCGGGATCACCCTGGTTGGCTTCCTGCGAGACAGCAACCTGAACGTCTACTGCGGCGAGGTGGTCGACTAGAGCAGAGCCGGTACTACCCAGAGTTCAGCACAGCTTCGGCTCGTTGCAGATCGTCGGGACGATTTACATTCAAGAAGGAGTCCCCGCTGGAGTGTTGCTGGCGCCAGCGCTGCTCTCCGACCCGCTCGACTCGGACCGCACCCAGCCAGCCGTCCATCCGGAACTCTCCCGACAATAGAGCCCGCTTGATCGCTCCCAGGCAGCGATAGCCGTAGATCGCGTGCAGCGGTTCGAGTCCATCGCTCCGCACCGGAACGATGACGTCTGAGTCACCGGGCAGGTCGCGCAACCAGGCGACCAGATCGGCCGAAAGCAAAGGCATGTCACAGGCAGCCAGGAAGATGAACGGCGTCCTCGCCAGTGCCAGGCCGGTATACAGCCCGCCGAGGGCCGCGTGTTCGGGCAACAGGTCCACCTCTACCTGGGTTCCGTCGGGGAGCGTGGGCAGTTCCTGGCCGGCGCGACGAACGACGATTACCCCACCGCTGCACAGGGGCAGCAGGCGGCGGACGAGCTGCGGCAGGACCTGCTCGCCGCCAAGCTGCAAGGCAGCCTTGTCTGTTCCCATCCGTCGAGACATCCCACCCGCGAGAATGACCCCCGTGATGGCTCGGCTACTTGTCTCTTGGGGAATAAAGTGACTCTCCAGGAACTCGGCACAGGGCGCGGCATCATCGAGGGGAAAGCTCGGCACGCCCGGGGCCAGGTCCTCGTCGCTGACCACCGCCAGCAGCGGTTCAAGGTCACCGGGCTGGTAGTGCTCGCCTGCCGCCTGCCGGTGCACCAGGATCTTGGCCGCTGCCGAACGCCGGTAGCCCTCGGAGATCACCAGGTCGACCTCGCCAGCGTAGCGTTCCGACAAGGAGAGGAGAGACTGATCACCGTCCACCGACGCCATCAGCGCCATCTGTTCGCCGTTCGCGATCAGCACGCCATAGGCTCCAGCACGGCGTAACCGCCACGTGTCCTTGCCAGGCCGGTCGACCTCGAAACCATGCACATCGTGCTTGATGACCAGGACCCGCAGCCCGCGTGCAGCGAGGGCGGGGACGAGCTTCTCGAGGTAGGTGGTCTTGCCGGTACCCGAAGGTGCGACAAACGACACAATCGGCACCCGCCGCTGTCCCATACCGAGCCGACCTTTACTGCTATCAGTCATCGATAGCGCGGCGCAGGTTCGGGGTAGCAGCCCCCGTGCTGGGTGCTGGCAGCAACTGCACTCGAACCTGCGCACCTTCCGGCAGGGACGAGACCTCCTCGGGGACGATAATGAGCGCGTTGGCACGCGACAGGGAGCTCATGATCCCCGAGCCCTGCGGCCCCGTTGTCCGAACCCGGTAGCCGCCAGCTTGCGCGTCAAAGCCGAGGATCCCGCGCAGTAGGAACAGGAAGCCCTCGCGAGTAGAGACCGCCTCGTCGAGCCGCGCCTCCACCACCGGCAGGAAGCAGGCGGATGCCCCCTGTAGCTTGAGCAGGGCTGGGCGCACATATTGTAGGAACGAGATCGCGCTCGACACCGGGTTGCCCGGTAAGCCGAACCACGGGATGCCGAAGATGCGCCCGCAGGCGTTGGGCTTGCCCGGCCGCATCGCGACCTTCCAGAAGTCCTGCTCCGCACCGAGTTCCCCGAGGACCTCCTTGACGTAGTCGAAGTCCCCCACGGAGACCCCGCCGATGGACACCACTGCGTCGGCTCCCTTCGCCTGGACGAACACCTCGCGGATCGACTCGGGGTTGTCCCGGGCAATGCCGAGATCGCGGACCTCGCCGCCAGCCTCGCGTACCAGAGCAGCCAGGGTGTAGCTGTTGGACGAGTAGATATGACCGTCCGGCAGGGTGCTGCCAAGGGGCTGCACCTCGTCACCAGTACTGACAATGGCTACCACCGGCCTCCTTGCACACGGAACCAAAGTCATGCCCTGGCAAGCGAGTAATCCAAGATCGGCAGCCGAGAGCGCTCTGCCCGCAGCCAGGAAGACCGAACCTTCGGCAACGTCCTCGCCAGCTCGACGGATGTTGTCGCCGTCGCCACCACAGGACAGGATCCGCACCGTGGCACCATCGGCCAGCGACTCGGTGCGCTCCCGCATCACGACCAGGTCGGCCCCATCCGGAACACTGGCGCCAGTCATGATGCGCGCAGCCTGGCCGGAAGACAGGGCCGCACCACGAGGTGCTCCCGCCGCGATCGTCGCGATCACTGCCAACTCTACGGCCGGCCCGCCGGCCTCCAGCCCCTGGACATCCTGCCAGCGGACCGCATAGCCATCCATCGCGGAGTTGTCGACGGGAGGTTGATCGCGGACTGCCCGCCGGTCCTCAGCGAGGACGCGCCCAAAGGCCTCAGCCAGGGGTACCTGCTCGGTCGCCAGGGCGGAAAGTGGGGCGAGGATCCGCTCCTGAGCTTGTTCGACACTGAGCATTCACAACTCCCGTTTCGAGTCCGAAGTGTACTGCTCTACGGTCACCTGCCGGTACTCATCTCGGCACAGAAGATAGATCACGGCACCGGGTAGGCCGAGTATCGCCTTTTCAATCCAGAATCCGAGATGCCCCACGAGGAAAGCGCTCTCTGCCCGCAGTTGGCCTCCCAGGAGACCGATAAACACTCCCTCCCGTACTCCTTCCCCTCCCAGGGTCGGCAGCACGAGGGTGGCACAGGTCATCAGCAGAGCCACGAGCAGCACGGTGAAGACCGGCGGCTGCTGGGCCACTTCCGACAACAAGCCCCTGAGAATGAAGCAGTACATGAGCGCCGTGGTGAGATGCCCGAGCAACCCGAGCAGGACCGCCCACAGCAACAGGCGTGCGCGGCCCGAGTAGGCTGTCACCGCAGCCAGCACCTGGTCCGCCAGGCCACGCAGCCTGCCCTCAGGAAGCACGGCGGCCAGGGGCCCGGTCCAACCGGGGTTCAGTAACACGGCGAATGCAAGCACAGCACCCAACGAAAGACCCGCGAAGGTCCACAGGGCACGACCGGGACTGGCGAGGGGGAGCAGCGACCAGCCAAAAGGAAACACCAGCAACACCACGCTGAGCAGGCTGACGAAGCCCACCAGCTTGTCTACGACAATGACCGCAGTACAGGCCACCGGCTCGCGAGTCAGGCGAATCGAGTCATACAAACGAAAGCCATCCAGACCCAGGGTTCCTGGAGTCACGATACCGAAGAAGCGCCCGACGAAATAACTGCGCAACAGCACCGGGTAACGCAGCACAAGTTGCTGCCCACGCAGTAGCAATTGCCAGCGCCAGGCATTGGCGAAAATTCCAACCAGCTTGACCGCCACGGCCATCGCGAACCACGGCAGGAACCGACTCAGTTCCATGCTCCGCAAGTCCGCAAGCAACTGGTCGAGACCAACCTGCTGCGATTGAAACAGGAAAAGCAGGATCCCAACCGCCATCGCGGCCTTGACCAGCAGGAGCGCTGCAGTACGACGAGAGGTCCCCATGGCGAGCTAGGCTAACTCGATTCCCGCCCCCGTGCGGTCGGCCCGGCGGCATGACGGCGACGTTGCCCGCGAAGCCCTGGCCTGCAAAGATGCGTTCATGCAGAGCACCGCACCCTGGCGAATGCCGCCTTGCATGACCCTGCTGATCGTTGCGCTGACCGCAGCCCTGGCCGGTCCCGCCGCTGCCAGCAGCCCCGACAACATCTCGGTGAACCGGCTCTCGAAAGTACCCTCGGTAGAACGCCAGAGCAGCTTCGACTTCGTGGTCCGCGAGCTGGCCATGACGATCTCTGCGCCCCCCACCTGGTCGGTGGGCTCCCTGGGCATGTACGAGTTCGAGGTCTCCTTCGACAACCGCCTCAGCTTCGTCAACACAGCCTCCCGCGACGGCGTCTCGGCATCGCCCTGGCAGCAGATGACCGAGGGTGGCGACCCCACCAGTGTGCAGTGGCTACCGACGATCCGACTACGCAAGGGTCTGCCCTTCTCCTTCGAGGTGGGCGGCGACATTGGCTGGCACGCAGGCACCGCGCAGATGTTGGTCGGTGGCTACGGGCGTCTGGCCTTCCTCGACGGATGGAAGCGCATTCCGGATGCCGCGGTGCAACTGCGCTACACCGGCTACGTGGGCAACGACGAGTTGGAACTCGGCGTGTTCGAGGTGGACCTGTCGGTGGGCTACACGTTCACAGTCCCTGGGCTCTCCGGGCATCCCGACATGTTCTTCTCGCCCTATGTCGGCTACGGCTTCCTCATGAGCCACGCGCGCCCGCTCGCCGCCCACGTCGATGATGTCGGCGCCGTATCTGCCTGGGCAGACGAAGCGGGTCCCCAAGTCGACCCTCGCATGTTCCGCTTCAATCGCATCTTTGGTGGACTCGAGTTGGGTGGCAAGTTGTTGCTGTTCCGCTTCTCGGGCGACATCACCCTGGCGCGCAACGGCCCGTCCGTATCCAGCCTGCAGATGGGCCTGGCGCTGCGCTACTAGATCGAGTCCGGATCGAGCTCTGCCAGAATCTTGAGAGCCAGATCGGGTCGATCGGTGATCAGGCCGTTCACTCCCAGCTCCATCAACTGGCGCATTCGCTGCGGCTCGTTGACGGTCCAGGTGTTGACCGCCAGACCCCGAAGTTGAGCCCGACGAACCAGCTCGCCGTCGACCATGTCTTCGCGCGGATGCAGGGCATAGACCGGTAGGAGCGTGGCAGGCCACGGCCGTCGAGACAGGCGGTCGATGACGGCACCTTGTCCCTCAGTGGGGTACAGGAGACCTATGGGAACACAGCATTGCGAGGCAATCCGCCGCAACGAGCCTGGATTGAACGAGCTGACAATACAACGCCCACCAATCGCCATCGCGGTGATCAGCCTGCCCAGCTCCAGGGCGGTGCCATCACCAGCCAGTTGCTCCTCCTTGATCTCGATATTGAAGCGAACCCCGGGGTCCAGTTCCTCGATTACACGCACAAGAGTCGGGATGCTCTCCCCGGCGTAGTCGACATGAAAATGTGACCCGACATCCACCGACATCAGCTCCGACAACGACAGATCGGCTACCTTCTCAGGACTCCCCGCAACACGCTCGAGAGTACTGTCGTGCACCACAACCAACTCACCTGTCGCGCAACGACGGACGTCCAGTTCCAGGTAATGGGCGCCCAGAGCGACCGCCCCACGGAAAGCGGCGACGGTGTTCTCGGGAGCCAGGGCGGCGCCGCCCCGATGCGCGTGAACCTGCACCAATGGTACGCGCGCAGGTGGGCTTCCTTTCGTGCTCTTCGCCATGCTTGGAAGCCTAGACGAGTCCGGGTGAGCCGTCGCCACCGACAGTTCGTCCCAGCGGCACTGGTGCTCGCTGCGCTGTCCGCGCTGCCGTGTCCCGCTGCGGCCGCGCCGTCGATGACAGTGAGCGCTGAATTCGAACCGCAGCAGCGCAACTTCACGGGCAGCTTTCGGGTCACCTGGCACAACACCAGTCCCACCGAGCTGCACGAGCTGAAGTTGTTCCGGTACCCGGAGATGTATCGCAACGACCCCGACCTCGATGACATCCTGCTCGAACGCGTATATCCCCGGGCCTTCGACGCGGGAGGACAACAAGTCTCGGCACTGCGTTATCGAGTCAGCGACGGGCCCTGGCGGGAGCCAACCGATGTGCGTACCGCGGACGGGCAGGTTCCGATCCTGGTCATCGCGCTGCACGAACCGGTGGGCTCCGGGCTGCAGGTCGAACTGGCAGGCGAGTTCAGCACTGAGGTGCCGCGTCGCTATGGCACCTTCGGGATGCACGCGGGGGTCATCACGCTGAACGGCGGCCTCGCACCCCTGCCTGTATCACTGGACGAATCCGGGAGATGGCTCGACCACGCTCCGCCACCGGCAATGGAGCGGAATCTCCAGTTGGACCTTCCGAGCGGCTGGCAGGTCACCCTCGGCGGCACGATTGTGGCGCTACCGGGAACATCCACAGGCCGGGCCGGGCCAATTCCACCTGGCAAGGACTGGGACCTGGTTGCGCAGGCACGGACCGCCGACAGCGTCGAAGTCAGTAGCCTGCCCGACGGAAGGATGCGGTGCCTCTACCACCAGCCCGCGGGCCGCTGGTTCACAGCATCCCTGCGACAGCGAGCACGGATGCACAACCTACCGCTGGCCGATGGCAACTCGGTCAGCTTTGTCGGCAAGCGCCAGGGAACCAGGCAGAGGCGCTGGCTGCGAAGGGCGGTGGAGACGAGCCGGGCACTGCTGCAGGAGCTGGGCATCGAGACCAGCGAGCACGGCGTAACGCTGGTGCAGGCGCCACTGCGACGGCGCCTGGTGGAGTCCGGCGATGGCGTCGTGCTGGTCTCCGACCGACTGCTGGAAGCGGCCGAGCCCCTATGGCGCTACCACGATGTCCATCTCGCCCAGGCCGTGCTCGCCCAGCAAATCGCCACGGCTGTCGACGACCGAGAGGCCCCGCTGTTCGCTCCACTGGTCACCGAAGGGATGGCCTGGCAGTTGATCCCCGAGTACCTGCGTCGGCGATGGAAGCAGCACGTCAATGTTCGCGACCTGCTCAGCAAGGTCGACTTCATTCCCGAGGTCGACGCCTTGTTGACGACTCCCTTGTTTCCGTTCGCCGAGCAGGTCTTCGACAACCCGCGAGTCGTCGATTCTCTACGTGCCGACATCCGCCGCTTCAACCGGCCCCTGCGCAGTGGGCGGCTGTTGTTCTTTGCTCTCGCCGACCGGGTCGGGGCACGGTCGCTGGATGCCGGCGTTACCGCCTACCTGGGCGGCAATAGCGCCACCACGGAGCCCCTCCACCAATTGCTAAAACAACGCACCGGACGCAGCACGGTCGAACTGTTCGAAGGCCATCTCCGCGAGGCCCCACGCGTCAACTACGTCGCCGAAGCTCTCCAGCGCAGCCGCGATCCTGAGGGCCGCAACGTGACCATCGTTACAGTCCGCCGCGAACTGCTGGAAGGAGAGGCTCCCAACGAACAGGTAGAGGTTCGCCTCCGCTCCCGCAGACCCGGCCGCAAGCGCTGGTCTCTACTGCGCTGGGACGGTAAGGGCGAGAGCCACAGCTGGCGAATCGTCACCGACGACCCCATCGCGGCGGTAGAGGTCGATCCCTTCGGACGGCACACAGAGACCGACGCGGATGGGCTGTCACTGCGACACGACAACCGCCGCCCGGCGGCGATGAAAGTCATGGGATCCGCCTACCTGGTGTCACTCAACACCACCTCGTTCGAACTCGAAGCCTACGGACGGCTCGAGTTCCGTCGCAAGCACGACCACCGCAACCAGTTGAACATCTACGCATACACCGACAAGGAGACCTGGCTCGGTGTGCAGACAGGATACGTCCACTCCTTTGGTCGCCCGCGCGTGGGCAACCACCGGAGACACCGCATCTCCGCTCATGTCGGAGTCGACCTGCTCAACAGTCGCTTTCGTCCCACCGACGCACCGCTACTGCTCCAGGCAGGGTTGAGTTACATCTTCGAGAGTCGGGTGTGGGCACTGGCTCCGACCCGGGGAGGGCGCCTGCAACTGAGCTTGTTTGCGGGCAAAGACCTGCACCGGGAGCGAGACTGGGAACGCTCCTTTGCCGAGAGCACCTACTTCGGCGTTTCGGCACTGGCAATCCGACTCATCCGGTTGCACCCCTGGCACGTACTCGCGCTGCGCGCCAAGGTGGGCTGGGTCACCGGCAACGTCATACACCGCAACTTCACCCTCGGCGGCAACCACGACCTGCGCGGTATTCCCGAGGACTTCATCGTCGATCCCTTTCGAGCTCTCGGCACGGTCGAGTGGCGACACCACTACTTCCGGGACCAGGACATCCAGCTACCACTATCGAGGCTGCGCGCCATACAAGGTGTCCTGTTCGCAGAATACGGGGTGGTGGGGGTGGACTTTCACCGCGGCGCGCCGTGGTGGCGAGAGCACTGGGCCAGTCGCCTCAGTCTCGGATACGGATTGCGACTGTTCGTCGACTGGTTTGGTCTACTACCGGGTATGCTGGGTGTCGATGTAGCCTGGACACCGGGCGCTCCACTCGGGCGCCTGCCTCTGCCCACTGCGACCGAGCACTGGCCCGAGGTACCACTCCAGGTGTACCTGCTTGCTGGACAGAGCTTCTGACATGATGCGCCGCGAAACACGGCTCCGAGTTCATCGCAACACTGGCATGCTCCTGCTGCTCTTTGCAGCCATCGTGCTGGTACTTCCCGGTTGCGCGACCACCAGTTCCCGGCGCCACCGAAGCTCGGTCCGCACAGTGGTAGATCACGGCGTCTCGCTGCTAGGGAAGTCGAAGGTGCGAGTCGGACGAAAGCCCTACCGAAACGACTGCTCGGGTTTTGTCACTGCCTGCTTTTCGACGGTGGGAATGGCTCTCATCGACTACGGAGTCCGAGGGAACTCAGGCACGGAGATGATCTACCGGACCTTCAAGGCACAAAAGCGGGTTCACAACCGCAAGCGCCCCAAGCCGGGCGATATTGCCTTCTTCCACAACACCCACGACCGCAACGGCAACGGCCTACGCGATGATCGTTTTACCCACATCGCCCTGGTCGAGAGCGTCGCCGACGACGGCACGGTCCGCTTCCTTCACTTTGCCTCGGGCAGGGTGCAGCGCGATCACCTCAACCGCTTCCACCGCAACGTAGCGAGGGATCCGGACAGCAAAAAAGTGTGGAACGACACCATTCGAAGGGGCGGCGGGAAAACCCTGGCGGGTCAGCTTCTGTTCCGCTTTGCGAGTCCCCTGCCGAAGAAGCAATAGGCGCTCACTGCAAAGTAGCCGCGCCACGGGATTCCTTAGCATCCCGATCCGAGAGTCGACCGGGCAAAAGGCGAGGGGTGGATCCCGACAGATGGCTCAGGTATGTATGAGATCCACTAATTTGCCGGAGGAGGGGGCCGGAGCCTGAATTCTTGACTCACGGACCCCTTTGTTCGCACCGCGGATTTGTCCGCAAACAACTCGAGGAAGACCTCATGCAAAGCCGATTTTGCGCCACCCTCACCAGTCTCTTCACTGCCACTCTGCTGATTTCGGGTAGCGCCTTCGCCCAATCCAGCGCGCTGGACGCTTCGGGGTACAGCTTCGCACCGACCGCCCTGGACTATGTGTCGATCGCAGCAACGGGTACTCCGGTCGATTACGGCAGCGGTGGTAGCAACGCAGACTACGGCGAGGGACCGGTAACCCTGCCCTGGGCCTTCCCGTTCTATGGCAACAGCTACTCCTCGGCTTCGGTGGGAGTCGATGGTGCTCTCTCCTTCCCATCCACCGCCAACATCTCCGGCTACAACTACACGATGCCCTCCGGCTCGGGCAGTCCCAATGACATCTCGGTGTTCGCCGAAGACATGCGCACGGGACCCTCGACCAGCATCGCCTACGAGCACGACGCCACCAACGACCGATTCATCATCTCGTGGGAGGCAATCTGTCGCTATTACTCCAATTGCGAGGGCTCCTTCCAGGTGCACCTCTACCCCGATGGCCGCATCCAGATGCACTGGCTCGACACCGAGTTCGGCTCGGCATCCTATGACTACGGGCAGGGTGCAACAGCCGGCATCCAGGACCGCATTGGCGGCACCCAGAGCGCTGGCAACGCCGTGTTGGTGTCCTACAACGAGCCCAACCTCGTCAGCGGCTATGCCGTTGAGTTCACCATCTGCGGCGACGCGGACTCCGACGGCTCGTTCGATCCTGCCTGCGGCGGCGACGACTGCGACGAGACCAACCCGACAATCGGTGGCGGCTTCGCGGAGATCTGCGCCGACGGCATTGACCAGGACTGCAGCGGCTACGACCTGCTCACCGACCTCGACCAGGACGGCGACCTCAGCCCCCTTTGCGGCGGCAACGACTGCGATGATCTGGACGCAGCCACCAGCAGCATCCTCGACGCGGACAGCGACGGCTTCGTCGGTTGTGACGAATGTGATGACGGCAACGCCGCTACCTACCCCGGCGCCGACGAGCTCTGTGACGGCGAAGACAACAACTGCGATGGCACCGGCGACGACATCGACGATGTCGACGGCGACGGCGACACGGCATGCAACGGTGATTGCGATGACAACAACGCCGATGTCGAGACCCTCGACGCCGACGCCGACGGTGTGACCACCTGCGATCTCGACTGCGACGACACCAATGCGGCGGCCTACCCCGGTGCCACCGAGATCTGCGACGGCGTCGCCGACGAAGACTGTGACGGCACCGCAGACGATGTCGACGACCTGGACGCCGACGGCGTGACCGTCTGCGCAGGTGACTGCAACGACAACGACGACACCGTGAGCACGGCAGGAACCGAAGTCTGCGGCGACGGCCTCGACAACGACTGTGACGGCAGCGCCGACAACATCGACGCCGACCTCGACGGCCACGTCACCAGTGACTGTGGTGGTGACGATTGCGACGACACCGACGCAACGGTCAATCCCTCGGCCACGGAAACCTGCGACGGCGCCGATGTGGACAGCGACTGCGACGGACTGGCTGACAACCTCGACCTGAGCATCGGCTCGACGAGCCCCGGAGCAATCATTGACGTCGATGTGACCATCAACATTGACCACACCTACGACAGTGACCTCGACATCTTTCTGACCTCGCCCGGCGGCATAAGTGTCGAGTTAACTACGGACAACGGCAGCTACGGCAACAACTTCACCGACACCGTGTTCGATGACGAAGCCACCAACACGATCACCGGAATCAGTGGCAGCGGTGCGCCCCATACTGGCAGCTACCAGCCCGAGGGCAGCCTGGCTGACCTGGACGGCACGGATTCAGGCGGCTCGTGGACCCTCGAGGTCTCCGACGATGCTGGCGGAGACAGTGGCACCGTCAATTACTGGATCCTTTCGATCGAAACCGCCAGTGGCGTGTTGACCTTCACCTCCTCGCCGGGAGCCTACGTGGACAACTTCACTCCGGTGAGTGACTCCCAGTTTGTCGGCACAGTGGACGACGCGGATGGCGACGGATACGTAGACAGTTGCGGTGACTGCGACAGCAGCGATGCAACCATCAATCCCGCCGGCACAGAGGTGTGCGGTGACACAATCGACCAGAACTGCGATGGCAGTGACCTGGCCGTCGATGCCGACGGTGACGGTGAGAACAGCGTCCTGTGCGGCGGCAGCGACTGCGATGACGCCGACGCAACCGCCTTTGCGGCCAACACCGAGGTCTGCGATGGCGCGAACGTCGACAACGACTGCGACGGCATAGACGATGCCGCCGAGATCGAGCTGGGCGTCGACGTCGACCTGGACGGTGCTGTCGATACCTGCGGCGACTGCGACGACAACAACGCCAACATCAGCCCCTTTGCTACCGAGATCTGCGGCGACGGCGTCGACGACGACTGTGACGGCAGCGACCTGGTCACCGACACTGACGGCGACGGCGAAGACTGCCTGCTCGACTGTGATGATGACGATGCGGCGGTCAATACCTCAGCCACCGAGGTCTGTGGCGACAGCATCGACAACGACTGCGACGGCAGCGCCGACAACATCGACGCCGATGCTGATGGCTTCAGCGAATGCGACGACGACTGCGACGATACCGACGCGGCGATCAACCCCGATGCCGTCGAGGTCTGCGACGGCGCCGATGTAGACGGCGACTGTGACGGCCTGGCCGACAGCGCCGACCTGGATATCGGTGCCGTAGCGCCGACCACCGGAGTGACCTCGGTCAGCGATACCCCGGCCCTTGACCTTACCGGTGCCGGTGGCGACGCCACCATGACCGTAAGCGGTGCCATCGGCCCGATCGTTGATGTCAATGTGACCATCGACATCACGCATCCCTGGGACAGCGACATCAGCATCTACCTCATCTCACCCGCTGCAACGGGCTCCATCGAGGTGGCGTTGAGTACGGCCAATGGCGGTTCCGGAGACGACTACACCGCGACCGTGTTCGATGACGATGCCGCGACCTCGATCTCCTCCGAGTCCGCTCCTTTCACCGGCACCTTCCAGCCCGAAGGCAGCCTCGCTGACTTCAACAGCCTGGCCGCCGACGGCGACTGGACTCTTCACATCGTCGACAGCTACACCTTCGGCGACCACGGCACTCTGAACAGTTGGTCCCTCGACATCGAGACCCTGACCGGTGGTGGCCCCGATGACGCCGACAGCGACGGCTACGTAGATTCTTGCGGCGACTGCGACAACGCCGATGCTGCAATCAACCCCGGTGCAGTCGACATCTGTGACGACGCCATCGACCAGGACTGTGATGGCAGTGACTTGGTGGTCGACGCCGACGGCGACGGCGTCTCCGATACATCCTGCGGCGGCAACGACTGCGACGATACGGACGCAACTGTGTCGCCCGCCACTGCCGAAGTCTGCGACGGCGCGGACAACAACTGCGACGGCCTGGGCATCGACGGCAGCAGCCTGGCTGACGGAGCCCTCACGACGACCTTCACCAGCAACAATGGATCGAACGGCAACGTGTTCGATCTGGACGCAGTCAACACCGTCACCGTCACCGAATTCGCGTGGAACCTCAACACCACCGGATCCGCCACGGTCGACATCTACTACCGTCTCGGCTCCGGCCTTGCGGTCCACAGTGATCCCGCCGAGTGGACTCTGCTCGATCAGTTGAGCGTTACGGGAGCCGGCAGCGGCAACCCGACCGCACTGCCCCTGACCACTCCCCTGACGCTCGCTGGTGGCCAGACCTACAGCTTCACGTTCCATTCCAGTTCAGCCATTCGGTACACGAATGGAGGCACCACCGGCGACGTGTTCTCCCAGAATGACGACCTGATCTTCTACGAGGGCTACGGCAAGAGCAGTTTGTTCGGATCGAGTGCCTTCTCGCCACGCGTCTGGAACGGCACCATCGTGTACGGCAGCAGCAGCAGCGAGGTCGATGTCGACGGCGACGGCTACGTCGGTTGCACCGGTTGGACCGGCACCGACCCGGCAATCCTCGGTGGTGACGACTGCAGCCCCGCTGATGCCAACATCAGCGCCGCCTCGGCCGAGGTCTGCGACGGCCTCGACAACGACTGCAACGGCAGCGCCGACTTCGACACTGCCGGCGAGGTAGACGTCGACCTGGACGGCTACATCAGCTGCGATGACTGCGACGATGCCAACATCGCGATCAACCCCGGAGCGGAGGAGATCTGCGACGACGCCAACGACGACAACTGCGACGGCGTGGTCGATCTCATCGATGGCGACGGCGACGGCTTCACCAACATCCTGTGCAGCTCGACCACCACGGGCAGCAGTGATCCTGATCCGGACCTCGACCTGAGCGGCGCAGGGGGCAGTGACACGATTACGATCAGCGGGCTCACCAACCCCATTGCCGACGTGAATGTCACCATCAACATCACCCACCCCTGGGACGGTGACGCCGAGATTTCACTGATTTCTGCCGCCGGCACCACCATCGAGCTGAGCATCGGCAATGGTGGCTCCGGAGCCGACTACACCGGCACGACCTTCGACGACGACGCGACAACGGCGATTACTGCCGGCAGCGCGCCGTTTACCGGCTCCTTCCAGCCTGAGCAGCCGTTGTCAGGACTCAATGGCGAAGATGCAAACGGCACCTGGACCCTCAGCGTCTACGACAACTATGCCAGTGGTGACCACGGCACTCTGAATAGCTGGTCGCTGGACATCGTCACCGGTGGCGACGACTGCGATGATGACCCGGCAACGGGCGCGACCGTCAACAGCGGCACGGCCGAGGTCTGTGGCGACACCATCGACAACGACTGTGACGCCAGCACCGACGACATCGTCGACGGCGACGCTGACGGCTTCGACTGCACGACCGACTGTGACGACAACAACGCCTGGGCCTTCCCCGGATTCTTCGAGTGGTGCAACGACGGCGTCGACAACGACTGCGACGCAACGACCGTAGACACCGGCGACCAGGACGGCGACGGCGTCGACTGCCTGACTGATTGCGACGACAGCAACCTGGGAATCTTCCCGGGAGCTACCGAGTTGCTCTGCACGGGCCTCGACGAGGACTGCGACACCACTGGCGCGCCCGACATCGACGACGGTGACGGTGACAGCTTCAACTGCGATGTCGAGTGCGATGACACCGACCCGGCAGTGAACCCCGGCGCGCTCGAGATCCCGTGCGACGGCATCGACAACGACTGCGATGTCAGCACCGAGGGCGACACCGACGATGACGGCGACGGAAGTCTCTGCAATGTCGACTGCGATGACGCCGATGCGACCCGCTCGCCGGACTTCGACGAGGAGTGTGACGACGGCATCGACAATGACTGCGACCCCGCGACCTCCGACATCCACGACTTCGACGGCGACGGCTCGCTGTGCACCAACGACTGCGATGACGACGATGCGCTGTCCTACCCCGGCGCGCCCGAGGTCTGCGCTGACGGCCTTGACCAGGACTGCGACGGCACCGTCGACGAGAGCGCCAACGGCGTGTATGCCCTCGACGACGACGACTCGCTCCTTATCGGCCTGTGCTCCTTCGCATTCCCCTTCTGCGGAACCGACTGGAGCAGTGTCTACGTGCAGGACAATGGCCGCCTGACCTTCGCCTCCGATGACCACACCTCCACCGAGTCGGTGGCCTCGCTCATCGCGGAGGCGCCTCAGATTGCAGCTCTGTGGACCGACCTGAACCCGTCTCAGAACGGTACGGTCGAGGTCATCGAGACTGAGTCGGACAGCATTGCCGTCTCGTTCACAGCGATCCCCGAGTTCGGTGTTCCCGGAACTGCCAACACGTTCACTGTCACCCTGTTTGCCGACGGCACCGCAGCCATCGATTACGGCAGCCTGTCGGTCAGCGACGGCCTGGTTGGCTTCGCCTGTGGCGACACCGCAGTCACCGACGTGGACCTGAGCGACTACGAGGTCATTGCCGGCGCCACGGCAATCGGCAAAGGTACCGAGAGCGCTCTGTACGAGCAGTTCAGCAACCTGGGCTCGCCCAACGACCTGGACGGCACGTCCCTGGACCTGTGCCTGACCGCGGGTGATGACGCCGACGGTGACGGCTGGACCGATACCTGTGGTGATTGTGATGACGCCGAAGCCTCCACCTACCCCGGTGCCGAGGAGGCCTGCGACTCCATCGACAACGACTGCGACGGTACCGCCGACAACGTCGACCTCGACGATGATGGCTTCATCGACCTCGCCTGTGGTGGTGATGACTGCAACGACAGCAACGCCGAGATCAACACTGCCGCCAGCGAGATCTGCAACGGGGTCGACGACGACTGCGATGGCACTGTCGAGGACAACGGCACGGACGCTGATTCTGACGGCTTCCTACTCTGTGACAACGACTGTGATGACGACGACGACACAGTGCACCCTGATGCCGAGGAAGTCTGCGACTCCATCGACAACAACTGCGACAGCGAAATCGACGAAGGCTTCACCGTCGACCTCGATGAGGACACCTTCCGAAACGAGGCCTGTGGTGGCGATGACTGCGACGACACTCGCGCCAGCACCTACCCGGGCGCTGACGAGATCTGCGACCTGGTGGACAACGACTGCGACGACACCATCGACGAGGTGGATGTCGACGAAGACACCTTCGTTGATGCCAACTGCGGCGGCGATGACTGCGACGACAGCGATGCTGCGGTCAACCCGGAAGCTGATGAGGTGCCCTATGACGGCATCGACAACGACTGCGCCGAGGGCGACCTGCAGGACGTCGACGGTGACCAGTTCCTCGATGCCAACCTTGATGGTGGTTCCGACTGCAACGACAACGACGCGAACGTGTTCCCCGGCGCGGCGGAAATCTGTGACGACGACATCGACAACGATTGCGACGAGCTCCTCGACAAGGACGACGAGGAATGCGCCGGCTGCAGTTGTGAGGCATCCATCGTTCCGAGCAGTTCGGGCCAGGGCCAGGGCCTGCTGATTTGCCTGCTTGTCGGCATGATGGCCTCCCTGCGCCGCCGCAGGGACTGACACTCCAGCCGGAGTGAGTCGCGACTATGACTCCCTGTGGGAGGCAGCCTGGAACGAGGCTGCCTCCCACGGGCCAGGCTTTCGTTCCCGCTATGCACTGCTCCTTCGTTACCTGCACCGCTATGGAGCGGGCAGCCGGCTAATCGATGTCGGTGCGGGCCGAGGGCATCTCCTCGAGAACATCCACCGCAACTTTCCGCAGCTGGAACTGTCAGCCGTCGAGACCGGGACCCAGAACATCGCCCGGTTGCGTGAGCTGACGACCCTCAAGAGCGTCTTCGAGGCGAGCGAATCGGCTCCTGCAGGCGAGGCCCGGGCAGAAAGCTACGACAGTGTCATCTGTTCCGAGGTACTCGAGCACGTGCAGGAGCATGGCAGGCTCCTCGATGCTCTCACGAGGCTACTGGGCCCCCAGGGCCGCCTGTTTCTCACCGTGCCCCTGCGAGCTGATCTGTGGACGGCCGTGGACGACCACGTCGGTCACCTACGGCGCTACGAGCACGGCCAGCTGGCAGCAATGTGCAGAGAACGCGGTCTGCGGGTAGTCGAAGACCTTGCCTTCGGCTTTCCCCTCTACAACAGCTACTACAAGCTGCTGGCGGGCAGGACACCGCAAGAGTCTGCTCAGCGAGGCCGAGACAGTGTTGTCCACCGGCGCGTCGGCGACCTTCTCACCGTGCTGTTTCGCCTCGAAAACCGGTTTCCGTCGCCGCTCGGAGGCCGAGGGCTGGTCATCGCCCAGCGTGCCGACCCGCCGAACTCTACGGCGACGTAGCCTCCTGTGACTTGGGAGCAGCACCCCATTGCTCGGCGAGAAACTGGAGCAGGGCGGAATTCCCCTCAGGGAAGCCATACTCGTAGAGTCGGGCAGAAGGCAGCAGGTCGAACATCGCCAACTGCGGGTGATAGGGATACAACAAGGCGCTGGTCGAGCAAAGCAGTCCACCGTCCATGTCCTCAGTGAACACGGCGGTCGTGTCCGCAATCAACGTCGCAAAGCTGTCATCGATAAAGGCAGCCATCCCGGCCAGGACCGCGCCTCCCGAATGGCCCAACAGGGACATCCGAGAGGAATCAACCTCGGCTCGTGTGCGCAGGAAGCGGGCCAACTGCAGCGCCTCGTAGACATGCAGGCCGGCGAGGCTGAAGCCGTGCCGCAGCAGGTAGGCCGCAGTGCGATGTTCGATCGATTCCCCCTCATCGGCCCGCAATTGCAGGACTGCCACCACGTAGCCCGCCTCGAGGTAGTCCTCGCAGGAGAACTCGACGCAAAACTCGTAGACGTCACGATCGTGGCCGGGCAGAGCGATCAGCGTCGGCCGTGGCCCCGCGGCCCTGGGGAACAGGATGCGCGCTGCGAAGCGGCCCACCAGCGGGTCCTCGAACAACAGCAGTTGTTCTGAATGACGGGCGCCCAGGTACTCATCGAGCACCGCCATCCGCAATGAGCGCTCAGGCAGTCCTTCCAGCAACGCGGGAAGTCCGAGCGCTGCGAGTAACTCCCTGCTGAACTCTGCGCCGGGAAGAGCCTCCTCCAACACCCCACGGGCGAGCTCGCGGTCGCCGTCGTGCCAAATCCAATGAAGTGATTCCCTCAGTTCATCCTCGGACACCGATACAGAGTGAGGCGCGAGGCGTTCGGGAAGCTCAAGGTAATCAGCAAGTCCGTACAGTTCGGAGGACAGCGGCCGGTCTCGCTCAAGATCCGGAGCGTATTCCAGCCAGTGCTGGGCGGAGGCGCTAGGAGAGAAGAGAAACAGCGCGAGGCATAGCGGCGTCCAGCCGCAGTGCCAGTCGCTGCGCTTCATTCGCTCAGCCTCGCTGCAACAGGGTGCGTCCCAACGCCGCGAGTCGCCGCGCATCGGTGTTGCTGCCAATGCTCTGGTTCGCCCGGCTGGCACGAAGGTAGGCTTGACCCGCCGCCTGGTGCGCTCCCGCCTCTCGCCAATGAACTGCCGTGCGCTCGGCGGTAAGACCACCGTACTCACCGTTGCCCTCCAGCCAACGCGCAGCCCGCTCGTTGAGTCCGGGAAGCTGTGTCGCCTGCTGTTCGGACAGGGAGCCGCCAGCTTCGGTGATGTTCATGAACCAACGATCACCCACGACTCGGAAGCTGAGTAGATCGTTTCGGAACGCCCAGTCCAGGCACTCGAGCACCTCGGCCCTGGGCCTCGGCAACCCGCGCAGCCCAATGCCGACCTCGACGCTGCCACCCAAAGTGAGCAACAACAGCAGCAGGTCATCGAGCTCTCGGGGCCGGGGCGAGGGGACCTGCTCGTCGATGCTCTGTCCGACCCTGGCGATCCACCGGCGACCATCTCGCTCCAGTCGACCCTCGCGCTGTTCGCCCAGGAAGGTTGCAATCAGCTTGCCGGGAACGCCGCCAGTCTCCTCGCACAACATGGCCGCAGCGCTATCTCGCACCGCAATGTCGTCATCGTCATTACTCTCGGGACGAAGCAAATCGGCCACGTCAGCGGGCGACAGCGGAGGCAGCGAGACGTTGAACAGGCGGGGGTTGGCGAGATCGATCCGTGGCGCCAACTCCGGCAGCTTGCGCCCCGAAAGGACGACGAGCAGAGGCGGGCTCGACTCCTGGTCGAGCGCCTCGGCAGCAGTTCGATGAATTCGCGCCCAGGAAATCCCATCGACCTCTTCCAGGGTATCTAGAAGCAACACGGTCGGACCAGCCAGCTTGCGCACGGCCTGCTCGACGAGGTCCTCTGGTGGTGGCTCGTCGAGGTCGCAGGACGGCGGCTGGAACCAACCATCAAGCACTGCGCGAGGATGACCGGGAAGACAGCTCGCTGAGTACACCGTCATCGCTGAGTCGGAACGAGCTACCTCCTCGAAGGCGGCGAGCAAGCGGCTCTTCCCGTAGCCCTCATCGCTGACCACCTGGAGTACGCACCCCTTGCCGGCTTCGAGCTCTCGCAGTCGCTTGGCGAAAAATGCCAGGAAGGGATCCCGACCTACGAGGGGCGGCGCAGCTACTGACCACAACTGGAACGAGCTGGCAGACCGCTTCGACGTGTAACTCTTGAGCGCCTCTCGAACGGAACCGAGATCTTCGTAGCGCTGCTCGGGCTGCCACTGCAGCATGCGCAACACCACCTGCTCCAACTCTTCGGGCGTATCGGTCACGTGTTCGCGAAGTGGCTTCACCTCGCCCTGCCCGTAGGCGCGGGCCAACTGGTCGGGGTCGTCCCCGCCAACCACCTTCTCCCCGCTAATCAGAAAGTACAGCAGCGCCGCCAGCGACCACTGGTCTGAAAGCAAGCCACCGGGGTCACCATCGGCCTGCTCAGGGGCCAGAAAACCCATATCCACGAGTGGGCCGGAGTAGCCGTCGCTAGCTTTGCCCCCAGCATCGCCTGCTTCGGCAACCCCGATGTCCACGAGCACGGGACTACCATCAGGGCCTACGAGCACGTTGGACGGCTTCACATCAAGGTGCGGAAGACTCGACTGGTGCATGGTTTCGAGACCGTGCAGGAGGGCGTCGAACACAGGACCTACGTGCGACCATCGCTCCTGGAAGCTGGCGCCGTTAGCCACTGGGAGGCTCTCTCGATAGTCCTGGAGTGAGACACCAGACACCCGATCCCAGACGATCCAACTGTCCGCCTTGCCCTCGAGCAGATCACGCACCGGAGCCACCTCCGGCGCCCGCAAGCCAGAGAGTACCTGGTGGGCCTGGCGGAGCCGGCTACCTGTTGCCCGATCCGGGCAACGAATGCGCTTCACCACCACCTGGCGGTCCTCGCGGACATCAACCGCCGTGATGACATCGCTTGCCGCACTCTGACTGAGGACCCCCGTCACCCGGTAGCGACCACCGACGATGCTAGGGCGATACAGCTCACCACCGGTCGCAGTCTTCTGCCCCGACTGAAAAGCCCATCCCGAACGCCCCGGCTTTTCGTACCTCACGGGCAACTCCTGACGCGAACAGACGTCATCAACAACCCGAGCATGCAGTAACAAGCCCCCGGCTGTCCTGCTCGTCGCTCGGCGTGGTGGTCACTCCCTAGCATTTGGAGCCGGAGATTGGAACGACCGATCGCATCTCAGGTACACAGAAGCACCGACAGCACGCGCTCCTGGGCATCGCGACCAGCTCTTTGCTAAGCCACCTCGCGCAGGCAAAGCAAGACCACAACCGCGCACAGGTTGTGGCCGAAGTGAGCCGCGAGTGAGGGCCACAGCGAGTTGCTGACCATCCTCAACCAGCCCAGCACCAAGGACAGCGGCAGCAGCGCAGCGATGTGCAGCGGATCGCCGTGGTACCCAACGAACAGCAGCGAGGTGATCAGCCAGGCAAACAGGGAAGAACTGCTGCTCTCGATCGCCTGCCACAGAAAGCCACGGAAAATCATCTCTTCGAACAGAGGTGCCACCAGAAGCACCACGACCAGGACCATCATGCGGCCAAAGGTCGGACCATCCAGGAGTAGGCTTTCCATCGCCTCCAGGCGACTGGGGTCAAGGTTCTCAAAACGAGCGGACAGGAAACTGGCGAGCACACTTACCAGGGGCGCCATCACCGCCCCGGCCAGCAAGGAGGCCAACACAAGACGCCGGCTGCATCTGCGCCATGCGAAAGCAACAGGAAGACCCACAGAGCGCCACCTCGCCAGAACGGCAGAGATAGCAACCATTCCCCCGATGAACAGGCTCGTGGTCACCACCCCAATGACAATACTGTCGGGTTCCACGCGCACGACGAGGGATAGGAGCGCCAACCACAGCAGACTTAGTCCCGCAAAAACGACAAGAAGTAGCCAGCCGGAGTTCTCCAACTCAGATCTCGGTGCCCGGTCGCCGCTCATTGCGACGATTATCTGCGCCCGCTCCCTCCAGCGCCAGGGGGCGCGGGTCGGGCACACAAGGGTATTCTTCGCAACGTGACCTGGTTCGCGATTGCCCATGCCGTCCTCGCCTCCGCCCTGGCTGTCGCCCTGTTGCGGCGCGTCGAGGTGCTGGAACTGCTCCGCAGCGAGCTCAGCAAACGCGACATTGCCGTCTACCTCGGCCTGACCGTTGCCGCGGTAGCGGTCTCCCTTGGCAGCTTCGAAGCGATCTCCAACCACGCCTTCCGACCCCACGAGGAGGCCTACTACTTCGCCCTGCAGGGGAACTCTCCGCCCGAAGGCTGGAACCCCCTCGAGACCCAGGTGCTGTTGCGCATCGTCTACCAGGCGGTCGGCCAGGTGTTCGGCAGCTCCATGACAGTGTTCGTGGTGACCGCGCTACTGCTGGGAGTTTGGGGGCCGGCCCTGGCGGGCATCGCAAGCCAACTGTTGGTACGGCGGGCCTGGGTGGGCTACGGACTCGCCATCCTGCTGGTTCTGCACCCCGCGCTCTGCTACTGGCGAGTCAACGCCTTCCAGGTTGCTCCGCCGCACGTCGCCTTCGCGGCCACCCTCGTACTGGCGGCAATTGTCGCCAGGAAGCCCTCGATGCTGAGCTTCACCGCCTGGCTGGTAGGAAGCAGCTTTGCGGTGTCGTTGCGCCCCGACAACCTGGGCGCCATAGCAGCAACTGCAGCCATCCCCCTGTTGCTGGGACCGCCGGGGCTGCTACGCCAGGCGCGTCTCTGGCTACCGGGCCTGCTCACCGGCGTCCTCTTGCTGGGGGTCCCCACCCTGGCCAACATCGAACTCGCCCAGGGCCGCGAGGACTACCACTGGGGGCTTTCCTTCGTAGCCATTCACCTGAAAGTCCTGTCCGCCTACCGTCCGCTGACGGCACCCACCCTAGGCATCCTCATTGTCGCTACCCTGGCTCTGTGCGCAGCGCCGCGCTGCGGAATTGACGACCGCTTGCGTAGGACGGCACTGGCCTTTGCCGTGATCATGGTGATGGGACTGTTTCCGGACATCCTGTTCAATGCCTTCGGCAAGCGTCACCTGCTCGGAACCAGCACCGCGGGCCTGGCGCTGCTAATGACTGGCGCCGCCGCAATGCTCGAGTTGCCGGCGATCCAAGCGCTGGGCAAACGGCGACAACAGGCCTTCCGTCTTGCGGTCGCTCTGTGCCTTGTTGGCGGCGCTGTCTCAGAAGGAAGCGAGCTGCGCGACCTGAGCCTTCGCTATGGTGACGACACGCCCCATGTCCCTGCCCTACCCGGTACCGAGCGACCCAGCAGCCCACTGGACGAAAGAGGCCAGCCGACCCGCTCGCTTCCGACCGACCTGGAACACTGCGGCCTGTACTCGGGCGAGCCCTACATCTGTGACCCCTGGAATCTGCAACCCGGAGCTACCTGCCATCCACCCAAGAACCTGAGGGAGCCGGACGAAGTCAGGCGGCTTTGGGATGACAAGGGGGGCTGTGTACTCTGGGCCATCGACGACACCTGCGACGACGTCTCCGGAGTGATGCAGGACTGGTGGGAGATGGTCCGTAGCCTGTATCGCTGGCAGCCGGTGGGAGTGCTGCCTGTAAGCGAGCGGAATTCCCACGCTGAGATCTATCGCCTGGTCGAGCGTCCCTGAGCAGAGCGGAGAGACCTCGGCGCAGTTCAGGATCTACGCTGCGATGGTCCCGGCAAGCGCCGACGGCGCTTCCACTCCAAGCTCCGCGCACCGCCCCAGGTCGGCAGCGCACGGACCATTGCTCGCAGCAGAGGGCGACGAAGGCGCGCGAGCAATCCGCGTGCCTGGTCCAGAGGGTCCGCATCGAGCACAGAGCCGACCGAGTTCATCCAAGCGACAGCGGCATCGAGAACCGGCGCGGGAAGAACAGAGTCGTCCGTCACAGCGGCCAGCAGCGGACCCGCAACGACTCGCTGCCAGTCCTTGCGGAACAGTGCGGGCGAACCCGGATCGACCCGGGTCACCTCGACACCCGAGGGCTGAATGATGCGAACCATCTCCATCGTCGCGTCAAGATCAGCCCGACTCTCGCCCGGAAGGCCGACCAACACCCGGAGTCCCACTTCGATGCCGGCCGCGCGGAGGCTGGCAACCGAACGGTAAATGTCCGAGGGTCCATAACCCCACTCGAGATTGCGCAGCAAAGAGTCGGAACCAGAGGCCGCGTCAAGGTCGACAGACACCAGGCCTGCCTGCGCCAGCATCGGCAACATTGCGGCATCCAGAGCACCTGGATGAGCATTGCCCTCAAAGGCGATATGCAACCTGCGCTCGAGCAGTTCGCCGGCGAAATCCTTGAGCCAGTGGGAGTCAAACAAAAACACCTCATCGGCGAACACCAGCCGCTCGACGTCGAACTCGCCGACCAACTCCACCATCTCCTCGACCACGTCCAGGGGACTCCGGCGGCGATAGGTGCGCGCAAACACCGAGTTGGTGCAGAAGCCGCAGGGCAGAGGGCAGCCCGTCGACGAGCGCAGGGCCAGGGGGCGGTAGCGACGGTGGTCCAGCCATCGCTCCAGGTGGATCCGGGTCTGCACCGGGTCGCGCTTCGGCCTGGGTAGTTCCTCGAGCGAGATCGCTGGGCTCCTTCCCTCGTTGCGATGCAGTTCGCGCGTAGCGTCCAGAAAGGCGATCCCAGGGACCTGCTTGAGGATCACAGGGTCCGGTCGGTACTGGCTCGCCCGAAGCGCGAGCACAAGGCGAAGAGAGGCCGACTCCATGCCCTCTACAGGGATCACTGCGTCAGCTCCACCATCCAGGTAGAGCTGCGGGTGCAGGTCGGAATCTGGACCGCAAACAAGCACTGCGGCGCCGCTCTTGCGACCGGACGCGAGCATTTGCAGCGCTTCGCTGCGCGTCGTGGGATGGGTGTACAGCCAGATCACTGGTGGCCGCATCCGTGAAACTGCGACATCGAAAGAGGACGGTCCAACGCGGAAGGTGGAGTCCCACTGGGCAACCCTCGCATCCCCCTCACGTGCCAACCACGCGGCGGCCTGCGATGGCGGCAGAGGTGGCAGAGGGTGCATCAAGCCGAGCCGGCGGTTGTCTCGTGCAAGGTAATAGGCGTGGGTGCACAGCACCTCCAACCCCTGCTCGTCGGTCACGACTTCTCCTGGGCTGTGGCAGGCACAGTCGGCACCGGAACATCCCGCCAGGGGAAGGTGGACTTGATGCGCACCTCAAAGACACCACATCGATTCACCCCGTACAGGGTCTCCGAGGGACTGTCGACCACCACATGAACTGGCGGAGCACCCACCGATACGCTGTCCTGGTGCCAGGACACCTCGAGGTCGACTCGCCAGATCCTGGCGTCAAAGGGGGAGGCGACATAGGCGGAGTTATGACCAGCGATCCACAAGGGGCGTCCCGGCCAGTGGCCCACTCGTACACTATCCCATAGGCTGCCCAGCGCCTCGAGGGCGCCCTCCTCGGTATCCAGATCGAGAGGGCGCTGGTACTCGACACTCGGCGTTCTGCCCCGAAGTTCGATGTGGCCCGCTGGCCCCCGCGACACTACAAATGCCTCGCCGTACTCCGAGACCGAGGTGATTCCGGTCGACCAGGGGCCAAAAGCCAACTCGGCCAGGCCGCGACCCTGTGCATCGTAGATACCCGCCCTCGCATCGGCCCCCCCCTGGTCAATGAGCACACCACCAATAAGCCGCTGGACCCCCACAACCGGAGAGCTCATATCCCAGCGCGTCAACGGACCATCAGGACGTGGGTCCACCACCAACAGTTCGGCGGAATCCCGGCAGGAGATCCACTGACGGATGCCGCCGGGCTCCATGAACGAAAGGCCCGGATTGCACTGTACGGCCACCTCTCGGACGGCGGTCATCTGCAGGGAAAAGACATCCCACCATTCGACGCGCAATACTCCCGCTTCGTTCTCGACCAGCCGTCCGATCACCTTGGTCCCCGGAGGCGGAGAGACCAGCACACCACCGGGCTTATCCAGGACGCGAGACTCGCTCACACCTCCCCCTCCGGGACTCAGTCGCGTGAGCTTCTTGCCGGAATCAGCCAACAGCACCAGGAACGGCATGTTGTCCGGGACAATTGCAATGCTGAGAAAGCCAGCGCCAGGCTGTAGTAGGCGTGCTCCGGGCTCCTGTCCAAGGCTGCGGCAGTCCCAGCGCTCCGCAACGCCCAGGCGCAGTCCGCAAAGCAGGCAGATCACCAGGGTCGGCAGCAGCAGTTCGGTCGGAGCGAAGCGGCCCCTCGTCGTGGCAGGCCAGGCCGCGGCCAGAGCGCCAATGGCAGCGGCGCTGAGCCAGGCACCCGGCAACACCCCAAACATGTGCTCCAGGAACAGCGCCGAAGCCGCACCTGCAAGCAGGCTGCGCCACGAAGGCGCCGCTCGCCGCCACAGCCAGGCAGCAAGCCCCACCACGATCAACAAGACGGCAGACTCACCGAACCAATGAGGCAGGCTGACAAGCCAGGCAGCAAGCGTGTCCTGCTGAGCCGAACTGAGCAGTCCTTCCCCGTAGGGCTCAACCCGCAGGGCCAGCCACCAGCAGAGGGCCCCGGCTACGTGGGGCAAAGAGTCCGGCCAACTCGGGTCCGACCGCCCAGAAGACTGGCCCCTGATGGAAGCGGCGAGGGCAGCAGCAGCGGCAACCCAAGGCAGCGGCCGGGTCATGGCCAGGACGGGGCAGAGTAGCGCCAGGGCGCCGAGCAGACCGAGAGTCAGGGACAGGCCCTGTAGATGAGAGGCACCCCTCCAGGCGCGGCGGTCGCCAATGACAGCCGCCACTGCCAGGGCGGTCACCACCAAAGCGCCGATTCCAGCCCCACTTCTGGGAATCCCTGCCAGCAACGCCGAGACTCGGCAACACGCATCAAGCCAGGGATGCACCGTACCGAGCCCCCAGGACAGCAACAGGGGCAGCATTCCGAGGACCACGAGACCCTGTGCTATTCGCCATCCCCGGCCGGGTCGGCTCGATGAGTCCATGAGTGCCCTCGCCACTGCACGCTATCTGGCGTCTTCTGCGGCTGTCAAAACCCTCATAGCTCAGGCCAACGGCTGGGTCTGAGCGAAAATTTGGGGATTCTCGGCGCTCAAGACAATCAACAACGGCCCATGAGCGACGTTCTCAGTTATGCTGCTCACCCTCGATCCGGTACCGAGAAGGCGAAATGGCAAAGCGGAAGAACAAGAAGAGCCCGAGTGAGCAACCGGTAGATCTCGACGATCTCGACGTAGCGACCTTGAAGAGCGACGTCAGCCCCGAAGACAATTCCTCGGTGGCCGCACTATCTGACGTGGGCATGGTGCGCGAGCTCAACGAGGACACCTGGCACTGGGCGAAGTTGGACGACAACATGACCCTGTATGCCGTCGCCGACGGCATGGGCGGGCACGACGCCGGCGAGGTGGCGGCACAACTGGCGGTAGAGACTCTGTTCTCGGCATCCCGCCAGGCACTCGAGCAGACCGAGGTTCTCGACTCCGAAGGACTCGGGGAGCTACTACGCCATGCCTTCGAACAGGCGAACCAACTGGTGGTGAGCACCGGAATGGCACAGGAATCCAACATGGGCACGACTCTGTGCGCCATCCTTGCCAACGACAACGGTGACATCATCGCGGGCAATGTCGGGGACTCACGCGTATACCTGTTGCGCGAGGGCAAACTTCAGCAGATCAGCCGCGATCACTCGCTGGTGGCCTTCCTGGTGCAGCTTGGCGAATTGACCAGCGAAGAGGCCCGAGACCATCCGTCCGGCAACATCCTGGTGCGATCGATCGGCTCGGTGCCGGACATCGAGGTCGACGTGTTCCAACTGAAGTCTCAAACTGGAGACCGCTTCATCCTGTGCAGCGACGGGTTGTGGGGTGAGATCACCGACGAGGAGCTGCTTCTCCTGCTGATGAACAACGAAGACCCCAAGGATGCATGCGCCGCCCTCATCGAGACGGCCAATGGGAATGGCGGACGAGACAATTCGACGCTCATCGTCGTAAACGTCTAGGAGGAGCTTTATGAGAGTCACTGTTCGCTTGGTGGTTCTGGCCTTGTTGGCAGGCGCCCTGCTGTGGTCTCTACCGGGCTCAGCCGAAGAGGCCTCACCCCAAGAGGTCCCGGCGGTGGGCACCGTCGCGCCTGCATTCGGCCTGTACGCCTTCCCAACCAGCACGGCGGCCAGCAAGAAAGGTGCGCCGGAAGATCGAGAGGTAGTCCAACTGGACGACATCTGCGGCCTGCGACCCGGCAAGACCAAGGCAGTCCTCGTGCTCTTCGTGGATGATGACCCCACCGTGTTGGGTGCCGACCCCGTGGGGAACTGGTACCGAAAGTACCGCAAGGACGGCCTGGAAGTAATCGTGATCTCCATCGAGAAGAACCCGAGTATCTTTGCCAGCAAGGTCCTCCGCAGTCGTCCCCGTTTTCCCGTCCTCGACGACCGACACCAGGTCGTTGCTCACCGCTACGGCGTTCACAAGGCGCCATTTAGCTTCCTGCTCGACTCTCAGTGCAAGGTGCTCGGCTTCGACAAGCAAAGTGCGGCGGATGGTGCGCCTGCGCTGAGCGCAGCAATCGCAGAGTTGGTGCGGGGCAAGGCCATCCCGAATGACGAGGAAACAAGCAAGTAGCGTCGCTGGGGCTCGGCTACTCGCCGCCTGGCTGCTGACAACTCCGATACTACTCGGCGGCTGCGGCCCCAAGGTCCCCCCTGCTCCACCCGAGTTCGATCCCGAGACTCGCGCGCCAACCGGCGACAACCGCATCGAAGAACGCATTATCCGCACGATTCGCCTCGAGCAGGTGAGCGACCAGCAATTGCAGCAACTCGAGAAGTTGCTCGCCGAGGGCAAGGCCACCGATGTTCAACTCGCGGACTACCTGTCGATTCTCGTGCAGCGGGGACGGCTGAAGGACGCCCTCAACCACCTGCATCGTCGGTCCGTTGCAGCGCTGGGCGACGCCAGCAAGGTCGCAGACTCCCTCGGCCTTGCTATGGGCCAGCGTCGCTGGTCCGCATGCGTACAGATGGCAAGCGACTACCTGAGTCGCAGGCGATCTCACGGAGTTTTCATGATCCGAGGACTCTGCCGAGCACGCAGCGGTAGCGTCGCCGCAGCCAGAAGTGACTACCAAAAGGCTTCAGAGATTCTGGCCATCGACTCTGAGGTCTTCAGGGAGCTGCTCGAAGTCACGGAAAGGCGAGCCAGCGCCAACGAGCTCGCCCCCGCAAGTGACGAAGTCTACGGCCGGGTCATGGGCGAAATGATGCAACGGGGCATACTTGATCGGCTCTTTGTCCAGCACCTGCTGGGCCGCTACGAGACGACACTGACTGTCACCAGCCTCAACTTCGGCTCACTCAACAACTCTGAAATCCGCCAGGTCGTGCTGAGCCGCTCGAGAAGCTACCGACAGTGCTACGCCATGGCCAGGGCTGAGAGGCCCTGGCGGCCCGTTCTCAAGGGCTCTGTCACCCTCGAGTTTCTGATTAGTCCGATGGGCCGAGTTCGCAACGTCGAAGTTGCCGATGACGGCTGGCAGGGCCATCACGCGGGAGCATTCGTAAACGATTGCCTCACCGGGCAACTCGAAGCACTACGCTTTCCTGGGCCACGCTACAGCATGGCCCAACGTGCCCGGCACCGCTTCCGGTTCTCGGACTAGACCGAGTCGGCCACAGGACTCACTGGGCGCTGTCGGGCGGCGGGTCCTTCGCAACTGGCGGATCCGGTCGCAGGCTCTCCAAGAAACTAACCAGCGACCACATCTGCCGGCTACTCAGGGCCGCACCAAAGGACGGCATAAGAGTGCCCGTAACGCCATCCTTGATGACCTCGAAGCGCTCTCCGACTGTCAGCTTCGAGACCAGCAGGTTGGTAGGATCGACGCCCGCCCGCTTGGCTGCGGGCCCATCCCCCTCGCCCTCGTCACCGTGACACTGTGAACACAGCGTCATGAACTCATCCTTGCCCTTGCTCAACAGTTCAACCTGGCCCGCGAATGGATTCTCGGCAGACCTGGCTCCGCTGGGCATCGCAGCCAGGGTGCTCCTCAACGCCTCGGAGAGCTTCGGCTCTGGAACCGCTTTCTCCTGGACCGCAGCCGCAGCCCCAGCAGTGCTCGCATCCGGAGCCTCGTTGGGAACCTCCTCGGCAGCGGCGGGAGGCGACGTCTCCTGCTCAGAGACTGCCTGGTCCGTGACCGCCGGTTGCTCTTCACCACGACACGAACACACCAACAAGCTCGCCGTGATCCCAGCCAGGCAAAAAAAGCGCATCCACGACATTTTCGGATCCTCCGACAGCGGCCGAACCGACCTTCGGACAAAGACTATCAGCCCTGGGGGCCGGCCGGAAAGAAGCTGTCGTCTCAGCTTTGGGTAGAATCCAATCCGTGTCGACTCCTGAGCTAGCCCTACACAATTGGTCCGGACTGAGCACCTTGTCGGCGCTGCCCCTGCGGGGCGGGCTCATCAACTCCACCTGGCAGGTGGGCGAAGCTCCAGTCGCTGTGTTGCAGCGCCTACATCCGATCTTCGCGCCCGAGGTCAACGTGGACATCGCTGCGATCACCTCCCACCTGGTGGCACGTGGGATGCCGACGACCACGGTCATTCCGACCCGAGATGGTGCGCTGTTTCACATCGATGCTGACGGGCGCTGTTGGCGGGCCCTGTCCTGGGTTCCCGGACGCAGCTACGACATGCTGACCGGCACAGAGATGGCCGCCGAGGCGGGAGCGCTGGTGGCACGCTGGCACCTGGCCACCGCGGACCTCGACCATGAGTTTGCCTACCGGCGCCCAGCCGGACACGACACTCCGTTCCACATGCAGACTCTGCGCGACAGTGTCGAGGCTCGAAAGGGCCATCGCTTGTGGAACGAGGTGGCCCGGCTGGCAGACGAGATTCTGACCGACTGGGGGTCCTGGACGGGATCCCTTGACCAGCCCTTACGCCTGTCTCACGGTGATCTCAAGCTAAGCAACCTGCGATTCAGCGACCAGGACAAAGGACTCTGCCTGCTCGACCTCGACACCCTGGCCATGCTGCCGCTGGACGCCGAGTTGGGGGACGCCTGGCGAAGCTGGTGCAACCCAGCAGGCGAGGACATCACCGCAGCCCATTTCGATCTCGAGTTGTTCAATGCCTCAGCGGAGAGCTACCTGGCAGTCACAAGGCCGACAATAGAAGAGTTGGAATCACTGCCCGGTGGTGTCGAACGCATCTGCCTGGAGTTGAGTTCACGCTTCGCTGCCGATGCCGTGAACGAAAACTACTTCGGCTGGAATCCCGACCTCGCCTCAGGTCACGGCGAACACTCACTGATGCGAGCGAAGGGGCAACTCAGCCTTGCCCGCTCGGTCCGGGAGCAGCGCCCAGCGATGATGAAGGCCCTGCTGTAGTCACTGCCGCCGAGAATGGGTGCAGTTGCTGGTCACTAAAGCCCTGGGAGCGCTCCCGCAACACCGAAAGGCTGCAGTCATGACCGGGAATCACGAGATCGGGCGCTAGCAGCGACCACGGTTCGAGCACTGAGCGACGAGCGGCAAGGCCCGGGTGCGGCAAGGTCAAGCCGGGCTCATCACAGATTGTCGTGGCGACCATCAACACGTCCAGGTCGATCAGGCGGGGCCCGTTTCGCCGGCCACGGATGCGGCCGAGCTGCTGCTCGCAGTCGAGGCAGTACTGGAGTAGTTCCCGGGGCGAGCCATCCCAACGCAATCGAGCGACGCCGTTGAGAAACCAGGGCTGTTCGACAATTCCCCACGGCGAGGTCTCGAAAATCGGCGAGACCGCCACCAGGAACGGCGAGAACTGCTCGAGGGCGCGCTCAATATTGGCGAGTCGGTTCCCCAGATTGGAACCAAAACCAAGCCAGGCCTCACCCGCCTGCGGCAAGCGACCCGCTGGAGCGGTGGGCCGACGCTCCACGAGAAACCCACTCAGCCCCTCTGCGGTCACGACTCACCGCCCTCGTCTCGCTCGCCCTCGAGGCGCCGATAGATCGTACGGGAAGCAATCCCCAACAAGCGTGCCGCGAGCTTCTTGTCGCCGCCGGTGTAGCGCAGAGTCTCACGAATGGCAGTCTGCTCGAGCTCCCGGAGCGGCGTGCCAATGGCGAAGACCAGTTGCCGCGGTCCTCCAAAGCCCTCGGGTTGCATGTGCTGTGGCAGATCCTCGGCACCCAACTGATCACCGCGCGAAAGAACCACCCCGCGCTCAATCGTATTCTCCAACTCCCGAATGTTGCCAGGCCAGCGGTACGCGGACAGAGCCTGCAGAGCCTCATCAGTGATGCCCTTGATGGGTTTGTTGTTCTTACTCGAGTAGCGGGCCACGAAGTGCGCAGCCAACAGGGGAATGTCATCACGACGGTCCCTCAGCGGCGGTAACTTCAGGGGGATGACATTGAGACGATAGAAGAGATCTTCCCGAAAACTGCGCTGAGCTACCGCCCGCTCCAGGTCCCGGTTGGTCGCACAAATCAGGCGAGTATCGAGCTTGAGGGTTCGAGTGCCACCGACTCGTTCGAATTCACCCTCCTGGAGAACACGCAGCAACTTGACCTGGGCCGCTGGAGACATCTCTCCGACCTCGTCGAGGAACAAGGTACCGCCCTGGGCCAACTCGAAGCGTCCGGGCTTACGGTCCGCCGCACCGGTGAAGGCACCCTTCTCGTAACCAAACAGTTCGGATTCGAACAGCGTCTCTGGAATCGCCGCGCAATTCACCGAGATGAGCGGACCGTCCTTGCGGGAACTGAGTGCGTGGATTGCACGGGCAAGCATTTCCTTGCCTGTGCCCGACTCTCCGGAGATGAGCACGGTCGCCTCGGACGGAGCGACCTGCTGGACCGTGTCGAGGAGCGCGCGAAAGGGCTGGGAGCGCCCCACCATCCTGCCAACAGGACCATCCCCCTCGGTTCCCGCCGCAACCTGCTCTCGGAGGCGGCGGTTCTCAGCGAGCAACTCAGCCTTTTCCAGTCCCTTACCCACGGCACGCAGGATGTCGTGACGACTCAGGGGCTTGGTGATGAAGTCATAGGCGCCGTCCTTCATGGCGGCGACCGCGACCTCCACCGTGCCGAACGCGGTCATCAGGATCACCTCAGTGGTCGGGGAGACAGCGCGCGACGCACGGAGCAACTCCTGTCCGTCCATACCAGGCATTTTCAGGTCGGTGAGCAACAGCGACGGCTGCTCCGAACGCAGAGCTTCCAGGCCTTCGGGACCATTGGCCGCCGTCGAGACCTGGTAGCCCTCTTTCTCCAGCACTCGCTGGAGAACCGTCAGGTTGGCCTCCTCGTCATCGACCACCAGGATGCGGGGTTGATCGCTCATCTCAGGTTCCGGCCTCGGCTTCGCTGGATGCGAACTCACCATGCGGCGCGGGAAGCGGCAGCCAGATACTGAAGCTTGTTCCCTCGCCTACCTTGCTTGTACACCGGATCCGCCCGCCATGTTCCTCGATCACCTGCTGGGTCAGCGGCAGCCCGAGCCCGGAGCCCTTCTTTTTGGTCGAGAAGAACGGGTCGAACACCCGTGCGACGAGGTCCGAATCCATACCGGGGCCATCGTCTTCGAGCAGGAGAAGGACCCCATCCTCGTGACTCACCCCACGAATGTGTAGCCTCCCGCCGCCGCACTCCGAGAGTGCCTCGGCGGCATTGCGGACAATATTGAGCAGCGCCTGTCGGAACTGCCCCGCATCCACCAGTACGCTGGGCAGGTCTTCTCGCACGTCGCAATCCACCTGCACCCCCACCCCCGACAGTTCCGCGCCCTGGAAACGGACCAGCTCCACGATCAGTGGAGCCAGAGGCTGCACCTCCAGGTTGAGGGGAGGAAGGCGTCCCAGGCTCAGGTAGCCCTCCGTGATAGCAGTCAGTCGCTGCACCTCAGCACGCATATCGGTGAGCAGCTCCGAGCCCTTGCCCTGACCTCCGTATGCCAACTCATCGGCGAGCAGTTCGGCATTGAGCCCGATAGCGTTGAGAGGGTTTCGGACCTCGTGTGCGATCTGCGCCGCCATCTGGCCAATGGTCGCCAATCGCTCGCTGCGGATGAGTGCCTCTTGCGAAGTCTGCAGGTCGGACAGTGCTTTTTCGAGCTGACGCGAACGCTCTTCGAGCCGCCCCTCGCGCTCCTGAAGCGAGTCCGCCATCGCGTTGAAGGTCACCGCAAGTCTGCCCACCTCGTCCTTGGATTGAACCGAAACGCGCTCGTCCAGTTTGCCCTGGCCAATGCGCTCAGCGGTAACGATCAATTGCCGAACCGGCCGCATGATGAAATTGGTCGACACCAGCAAAAGCAAGCTCAGCACAAAGGCCACCACCGACAGGCCCATCATCGCCAGCAAGGCGTCTCGCTGCGAGCGCTCGGTACTGGAGACCACCTCGCTGAGACGGCGGCCGATCTCCTTGCTCAGGTTCTTCAGGCGCAGTTCCAGTTGCCGGCGCAGAGACACCAGCTCTTCAATAAGCACCCTGGTGTCCTCGCCACCGGCTTCTACCTGGCCGACAAAGTCACCGTGTACCCGGCGGTAGTGGTCGAGGATTGCCCGGCACTCCTCGATCTCCGTAGCCAACCCGGAAAAGCCAAGCTCGCTGCCGGGGCTGAAGCCCGGGCTTGCCATCATCTGGGCCATTTCCCCCGCACGTTGCAGTTGAGCGTCCATGCGCTCGACCACGAAGGTCTCGGCATTCCGCACGCGGAACAGCCGCTCGGGGTGCTGGTCCGGTTGCAACTCCAGGCCCAGTGTCGTCGACCTCGCCCCCGTCAACTCCCTGGCCAACGGAAGGTAACCCGCAGACAGGCTGGCGAGGCTCCCCTGCGTGGTACGCATCTCGTACAAAGCAGCCGTCAATACCACTCCAAACAGCAGCAACATGACTGTGTAGCCGAGCAAAACACGGCGGCGAAGAGTCAGCTTTCCCTCGGCCGGGCTTGCTTCCGGAACAATGGGGCCGCGGCTTCGTCGCACCTGTGGATTGGCGTTCACGGCGGGATTGTAGCGGTATAGTGCCGGGTCGATGGCAGGATTCCCTTCTCTACGAAACCGACTGAAACGACAGGTCAAGATTGGTCTTGCGGGCAGCAACCTCGAAGCACTGGTCGAGAACCGGGATCGACGACGCTTGCGCTGGCTCGCAGAAGAATCCAACGAGCCCGTGCTGCGCTTTCGCGCGCTGCGCAATCTCGCCGAGATCATTGACCCCCAAAGCGAGCAGATGTTCCTCAGGATCATCCAACGGCCCGCAGGCGACCTGCCGACCGCTGAAGTACGCACCGCGGCCGAAGGCCTCGGCCGGCTGGTCTGCCGGGATGCCGCCCCCGCCCTGATACGCCTGCTCGAACCCAACCGGCCGGCGGCGGTAAACCTCGCTGCCGCCCGGGCGCTGGCGACCCTGGGATCACCCCGCGACTGGCAGGCCGTACGAAGGTGGGTGATTCGCAGCGACCAGGACAACCCGCCTCTACCCGACTACCGGGACGTAGAGACCTGCGAAGGATCCGAGCACGCCGGCGCTACCCCCGCTATCTGGGTGCTGCAGGTGTTGTATCCCGAGAAGGGCCTTCGCTGGTGGACCGGCAAGGCAGCGGCATGGCTGAGCAGTGAAGAGCCCGGCCCTCGCATCGGCACGGAGCGTGGTGCCGACCGCGTAGTTGCCCAGAACCTACGCAAGGAACTGGAGCGCAGCAGGCCAGGAGACGACGAATTCCGCCACAAGGTGCTGCTGCTCGGCAACCTCTCTCGAGATCGCGATCATGGCTTCTTCGAGCAGTTGGCTGCTGCTGAGACCGATCCTGCCCGGCGAGACTCTGTCCTGCACGCCTGGTCACTGTGCTCGGATCCCCGGGCCGTGCCCGAGATGAAAGCACGCCTCGCAAGCATGCGCAGAGTCGAGTCCGGAGAGCTCACGAATGCGGTCCGTTGCGCCGGGAGGATAGCCTCTCGCGAATTGGTCGGACCAATATTTGAAACGTGGCCTTGCTCTACAACACAAGAGTCTCGTTGCAACCTGTTCTGGGCCCTGGGCGAGTGTGGTGGTGGTGAGTCGGTCAGCCAGCTGGTCGAGCTGGTCCGCTCCAGGGAAGAAGACCTCAGCGAGTTGGACTTCCAGTGGATTGGCCGAGCGCTACTGCGCTGTGGTGGCCTCGGGCGCGAGGCAGTCCGTGGCGGAGTAACCATTGCCAGAGCGGGTGGCGGAGAGCGGGATCGGATGCGCCGCCTCGCCGCCGAGATGGGGCTGAGCTAAAGACCCAACGGGTCTACGGTCAACCGACGGCGGAGTCCAGGCGGCGCTGTAATTCGTCCATGTCGACTCCCGAGGCTTCCACGGCCGACTCAGAGAGCTGAGGATCGGCAAGGGCTTTCTTCGCGCCGGCGATGTTCTCGGCCCCCTCGGAGCCACCCGGATCCAACTCAAGGACCCGGATGTAACAAACTCGCGCAAGACCGAAATCATTCTTGTACACCGCCATCGCCCCCTGGCTGAAAAGCAGGTCCGAAGCCATGCGAAGTTGGCCGAATTCGACCACTTCTCCGCGCAGGGCCTTGCGGCTGGGGGCTTTGGACAACTTTTCCCATAGCTCGTCGAGCTTGACGTGGATCTTCTTCAGCAATTCATCCAGGCGATCGTCCATGAAGGGCTCGAAGTACTCGCGACGACACTGGTGCTTTGCCTTGTCGTAGCCCTCCTTGATCTGCTCGATCGAACTGCTCCAGTGAGCGTGCAGTGCGTCGAAGGCATTGCGCCGATTCAGATCTTGCAGAGACTCATAGAGAAACCGCTCGGCGCGATTTCGCTTCGACACCGGGCCTTCCTCAGTAACGAATTCCACCAGGCCGACAGCCTTGAGCACCAGGACCAGGCGCAGCAGCGCTCGCTCCTCCATCTCGCGCAGGCTGAGCATCTGTGCAAGGGGCCAGCCGGCTGGGATCACAACCTTGGCGACATGGTTCTCCACGCCGTTGAGGGCAATCGCCTCGAGCAACTGCTCCCGGCCGGCAGTCGGGCGAACATGCAACTTGTAGAGCTCTTCCGTCTGCTTGTAGAGATCCTCGTCGAGCAGACGAGACACCGCCTTGCGATTGTGGCTCAGCAATAAGCTGAGCAAATCAACTTGGGCGAAAGGGAATATCTTCTTGAGCTCCGGGTAGGGATGAAAAGTGAACTTGCCAAAGTTCATCCCCATGAGGTTTTGAGTGATTCGCTCGGCACGCGCGAGCATCCCCGCTCGGAACTGTTCGGGACTCAGCGATCCGCTCGCCATCAGCACTTCGCCGGGCAGAAGACCGGTCACTCCCTGGGAGCGAAGTGCGTCATTCCAGGCCTTCCGGTTGACATGGCCCGCGTCGATCAACATATCCGCAAGGAACTCACCAGGATGGGGCGTGTCACCGAGGTAGTGCACCGGCGAGCCATCCACGAGGTAGCACCAACGCATTTCTCGCAAGCTACGAATCACCAGGATCCCGGTGGCCGACTCGCCCTGCAGGTGAAACAGGGTGTCACGCCACGACGACGTGCCGAAGTCACCCTGGATGGTCGCTTCAGGAAGCAAGCCGAGAGCACCGGGAGTTCCCGGACCGGCGGCGGCCGCCACCTGCCGGGAATCATTCAAGTCAATGACTCCCCCTGCCGGGAGCGGCGCCGCTTTCTGAGCGGACGCCCCTTGCGAGACGGCGGCGAAGCCTGCCTGCGGAGGCGGCGCGAAGGCCTGCGAAACCGGGGCAGAAGCCGGGGCAGAAGCCGGGGCCGGGGCCGCCGTTGCTGCAACGGCGGGCTGCGCTTCAGGTTGCGCTTCGGGCTCGGGTTGCGCTTCGGGCTCGGATTGCACTTCAGGCTCGGGCTGCGCTTCAGGCTCGGGCTCCGGCGAAGCTTCGACTGGGTGGTCGGTACTTTCAGCAGCAGCTTCAATGCCGAGTGCAACCAGCGCGCTGCGAGCCTCACTGCTCAAGGGGTCGAGTTGAACCACCGTAGCTGCAACAGAGGCATGAAGGACGGAGCCCGCCACCGTAAAGGCGTCACCACCCCAGGCGGGAACCACCTCGACAGTCACCACCTCGCCATCGGCGGGAACGGGAACCATGGCCCCCATCAGCACCCCGTGGCGGAGGTTCCGCTCCCAGTGCTCCAACAGCACACTCTGAGTGCGAAATTCAAGCCGTAGCTTGCTCACGAATCCCCCTCCTCAAATTCAGTTCCCTTCGCTCGCTGCATACGCAACCACCGGAAGCTCCCCAGTGCAAGCAACAATACACCGACACCCAGGAGGATCGCGGCGGTCTCGTCCTCACCGACACCAAACACCCGGTTGTCGTGTTCGAAACGGAATACGACCTTCGAGGTCACGGACTCGGTGTTGTAGGTGTAGACGAAGGCGCCCGCCAGCAGGAACACAATGCCTACGATCACCACGGTCAACGCCTCGCCCTCCGCCTCAAAACTGTCTCTTCCATACCAGTTGAGCGGCACCTTGCAGCCGATCTCCTATCCGCGTCTCCAGGTACAGGCGCGGGTTGAGTTGGACCTCAAGTTGTCCCTCGATACGATTCTCCCCCTCTTCGGTACCCCAGCGAAAGCGGGTTACAAGAAAAACTCGGGGACCCAGGGCCTTGCCCGCCTCTGCTGATCCGGAAGAGAGATCATCGCCGAGAACCACAACCAGCGAGTCGAAGGGCGTGTACCGTCCGAAGGCCTTGGTGCCAAAGCCCGCCAGCGCACCGGCAATTCCAGACAGCGCCTGGCTACCCTCAGCAGTGCTCAATTCACTGATCGGCTTGCCGGTGACCAGCACGCTGAGAATATCGGCTTGGTCCTCGAACACCTCGGACTCGAAGCGGATGCTGGGAGCAGCCATGCGCTCGGTCACGACCACAGTGACTGGCCCGTAGCGGGAACTGTAGGTGGCGCGCAGGTTGAGTTGACTGTCGGGAATCTTGCCGACGAACTCGATCACGCTTCCTTCATCCACCTCGAAGTCCCTGGTCAGCACCTTGAGCCGACTCCCCCGACCCAGCGTGATCGAGCCGACCAGCGAGGTCTCCCGCATCTTGTGACCGAGGCTCACATCGCCCACCAGGACCAGGTCAGGCTCGATACTGCCCAACAGGTTGAGCGCCTGCACGGCCTCGCTACGTTGCCCGGCAATCCCAACAGCCAACGCTGCACGTACGTTGTTGCCCAGCTTCAGCGTGATGTTCGCCTCGCTGTGGGTCATCAAGGTGTCTAGCAGGCTGGGTGGCTCTTCCTGCTCGGCATCTGCGGGCCCGCCCGCCCCAAGACCATGACCGATGCGGTGGATCCGTAGCTTCGCAGGCAAATCCAGCGGCTGCACCTTCCTTCGGGTTGCCGAACGACCCAACTCGACGCGGACGTTTTGAAGTTCGACTTCGCCTGCCAACTTCAGGGCTGGATAGTAGCCGCGTACTTTCAGCCCGCCATCGACCTGCACCTTGACCTCTTCGGTGTACGAAGCCCAGGCCTGCTCGAGCTCCAGGTCGAGCTCGGTCCACTTGGGCCGTAGTCCGTCCATCAGGACAAAGCCATCCAACCGAAAACGAGCGTCCTCACGAGTAGAGCGAGCGCTGCGCACCAGGTCGAGCGGGTTGCGCACCTGCGGAATGGTCTGAAATGACAGCTCCTGCAAGGTCAGCCGCCCGGTCTCGAGCCGGCCGTCCAGCAACACGTCCTGGTAGCAGACCGAGGTGCCTTCGTGACAGAACTTGCCACCGGCCATCTCCAGGGCCACTTGAGGTTCTGGGTGCAACAAAGAGCCGGCGACGACTCCGTCGATTCGGAGCTGCCCGGAGCTGTCGGTCGTACCGGGGATAAATGCACTCACTACCGCCAGGGGGAAGCCGTCGCCCACCACGTTCACCTGGAGATCGGGAACGCCCAGCACCTGCTCCCGGCTCGCCCCCAGCGCGGCCGGCATGGAGCACTGCGCCGAAGCGCTCAGAGTGCCACCCGCCTTCGCCTGGACGGCAAGCTCAGCATTGAACTTCGCAGCGGCGAGGCTCGCCTCCAGGCTGAACTCCTTGAGCTCCTGGCGCCCGACCCTGCCGCCCAGCAAGCGTGCGTCGAGTCGCCCCTGCGGGTCGTCCAATTGACCGGTCAAATCGAGTTCAGCCTGCAGCGCGCCGGTAAGAGGCTCCAGCCCAGGCACAAGCAGGTGCACCAGCGACATCGGCAGCTTGCGTATGCCGGCACGAAGCTCCATGTCCGCGAGCACTTGCAAGGGCTCACCCTGCCGGTAACGCGCCGGCCCCAGCTTCTGCAGAAGGTAGGGCCCCAGCGGTGCTGCTGCCGCCCCTTCCAGCTTCAGCACCCGGCCAACCGTTGCGGTCTTCAACAGCGTGTCTTCGATCCGCAGTCGGCCATCCTCGATAGCAAGGCCAAGTTGACCATGGAGGCGCTGTCCCGAAACCTCCAGGTCGGACAGGCCGAGGTCCACTCGCAGTTGCAGATCCTCGGTCGAACCGGCCAGAGAGAACCCGCCACGCAACGAGCCAGCGGCGAGCTGCTCGGGCAGCGGACGCCCGAGCAGAGGCAACAGATCTTCCACACTGCTACGAGCAAGCTGAACCTCGAGGTCCCAGTGCCCCTCGGGGTCCAGCTCGACGGCCTGTCCGCGCCCGTCCAACCGCAGGCGCACAGGCAGTTTTTTCATGGCCAGGGACGCGAGGTCCCCGAGGGAGGCCTCGCCGCTCACGAGGCCATCCTCGGAACGCAAAGAGGCACTAAGATCCACGGGTCCACGGCCGTCTACCTCGAAACCAACCAACTCCGTCGACAACTGGAGCTTCGGCTCGGCGAGGGAGCCCTTGACCTTGATGAGCAGGTCGCGAAGTTCGCCGTCAAGCCCCAGCCGCAGGGGGACTCCGTCAGCCAGCTCCAGGGACGCCAACGGAGAGTTCAGGCTGCTCAGATCAAGCCCTCGAACCCGCGAGGTCAGACGCAACTTCGAGCTTCCACTGTCATAGCTGCCCTGGACCGTAGCGCTGGCATCGCCACTGAGCAGACGCAGTCGCTCAAGTTGGTAAGTACCCGAACGGATGTGCAACGAGAAGGGCTCGGCCCCTTGCAACAAGAACTCCCCGGCGAGCATCTCGGTGCGCTGACTACGTAGCGAAAACGACGGCAATCGCGACCAGTCCAGTTGCCCATCGGACTGGAACAGAAACTCATCACCGTTGCTTGCGCGAAGGCTGTAGTCGGCCTCCATCCCAGTGATTGACGCATCCATCGATGCCCGCCGAAACTGCCCCGTCCCGAAAGAGGTGTCAGCTGCCTCCAATTGCACGGATCCGTGCAATTCGGGAACGCTTCCGTCGAAGGCCCCCAACTTGAGCTCCCAGCCCGCTGTCGCTCTGGCAACGGACAACGAGGCGTATTCAAGGGCCTCGATAGAAGCCTCGCCACGGCTGGTCAGCGGCACCTTGGAGTCGGCAGCCCAACTACCGCGAACCTCTGCGCCGAGTTCGAGCTTCTGCCCCCGGACCTCGAGGCCGGTGAGAGACGCCAATTGCCCAAGCCGCGCAAAGCTCCCTTGCAGGTCGGCAGCAAAGCGTCCTGTGCCAAGAGACGCGTTTCCCGTGGCCGAGATCCGCCCACCGGCAACATTCAGCACCACCCGCTGCGCCTGTACATCGCTACCCATTAGCTGCAGTTGCGCATCGACCACCTCGGGACGAAGTCCTGCAATCGCAAACGGTTTCGCGCTGAACTGCAGTTGTCCGCGAAGATCCTCGCTGCCCATGCCTGTTCCGGACCACTGCGCCTCCAGGCTCAGCCGCGGGGGCAAGTCCACCTCCGTCACCAGCAGACTGGCCAACGGCAACTCGAGCAACTCGAGCTGTAGTTCGTGGCTGGTCGGCGAGCTGCCCGTCACGAGCGCTGCCCGCTGAATGTCGATGTGTCCTTGCTGAGCACTGAGACGTCCACGAAGCTCTGGGGCGGTGACCGGGCCGGAAAGCTGCAGGGAACCCCGAAGTTCTCCCTGCAACGGTGCTTTGGGTGCCCATTGCTTGAGATCCGCCAGGGCCAGGCTCTGTACAGCCAGGGCCAGGTCAAAATGCGGCTTGTTCAGCGGCTGGACGGCGCCGCTGATGGTCAGACGACTATTCCGCCAGGAAAGGTCGAGTGCGTCGCTGCGGAGCTCACCGGCAGCCAGTTCCAGGGCTCCCGACAACTCGACTCCATCCAACTCAATCGGGTGGCGAATCGAACTTGCCAGACCTTCGATGGCAAAGCGCTGAGCTCCCCCGGAGAGATGGTAGTTCCCCGCCAACTGAAGATTGGTCAGCTCGAGGTCAGCCGGCTGCTCGACCGAACCGCGGCGCAAAACCAGCTTGCCTCCATCGAGGGCCAGGTTGCGCAGATCCAACGTCCACGGCGACGGCTCCCTCAATTCTGACGACAGCTCCTGGGGAACAACAAATGCTGACACAAGGTTCACGCTGCCGTCCTCGCGCAAGGCGATGAGAACGTCGGGATCCACCAAGCGCATGCGAGATACGTCGACGTCAAAAGTCGCCAGGTCCCAGACGTCCCAGTCGATCTCCACCCGCTTGGCCCGCACACAGACCTCGCCTCGATCATCGAGAACCTCGAGATCCTCCAGCACAATGCGACTACCGATGGTGCCCTCGAAACTCGAGTAGTGAATCTCTCCTGGAATCAGGGCATTGAGCCGCGGGATCGACAACTCAACGACCCGACGAGAGGCCACTTCGTTGCTCAGCGCCGCCCAAACGATGACGCCCACGGCGGCCAACAGCGTGAGCAGAGCCAGCAACGCCAACAGCGAACGACTGCGCCAGGTGGAAAGCCAGGCTCGCTTCTCGGGAGACATCAGAAAGACTCGCCGATGCCGAAGTGGAGATTCCAGTACGTGGGCCGGCGAACCTTGTCCTGGTGCACCCAGTTCTGCTCCTCGAAGCCCGAATAGGTCCACTCCGGAGGATGGAAGGCCAAATCCAGGCGCAGCCTGCCGATGGGTGTGTCGTAGCGAACCCCGCCGCCGACACTGAATTGCAATCCATCAGGAGGTAACAGCCCCAGTTCGACGAACTGTTCCGAATCCTCCCAGACCCGGCCGAAGTCTCCGAACCCCGCCAGCCACAATCCCGCCACCAGGTTGCCTCGCAGTTCGAGAGAGCCATACATGCCAATGCGGCCCCCCAACGGAATCAGGCAATCGGACCGTCCGCAGGTCGTCTCGTAGCCCGGGTCCTCAATGCTCTCCAACTCCTCGACTACACGCGGGCCCAGGTAACGGGACTTCCAACCACGCACCGAGCCATCGCCGCCCACATAGACACGGTGATTGACCGGAATGGCCTCCTTGTCCTCGCGGGTGTGCTGCAACCAGGCCCCGCCGACGCGTCCCGCCAGCACCAGCCGGGGCGTCCCCAGCGGCACATAACCGCGCAGGTCGCCGCTGATCTTGATGTAGTGGAAGTCGGTGTCAGCAGGACTGGCCGTCTCGATAAGGTCGACTCGGGCGAAGAATCCCTTCGACGTCGCCAGGGGCTGGTCCCTCAGATCGAGCAGCACCGACTGCTCGAAGTAGGACAGGATGTAGCCATCGCTGAGAGCCAGCTCGGGATTGACCTCGGCGAGATCGGCAAGCCGCTCGTCGGGAAACAGGTCGTTGTAGCTGAGCTTGTAGCCGACGTTGATGCGCAACGGGCGCCAGGGCGACCAGACCAGCCCTACATCGGCCTCAGGTGACCACATCTTGTAGCCCTTCTCGACGTCGGCACGGATCTCGGCGGTTCCGTGCAGGGTCAACGTGCGCACCGGAAAGTCCGGCCAACGCAAGCCGACCTTGAAGCTGCCGACCGGGCCGTGGTCGTCCTCGCCCAGAAATGCGTAGCCACCAGCAGCCTGAAGCTCAGCCTGCACCAGCAGCTTGAACAGGTTGATGTGCTTCAGCCCAACAGACACCTGACCATCGATCCGGCCCACCTCCCATCCCAGGCCACCGCTAAGCTTGAACTGCCGCGGTTTCCGCTCTCGCAATCGGATCTCGACAGGCACGCGGTCCTGGCCCTGTTCGTCACCAGATGGCACCGCACTCAGATCAGGAGTGACGGTCACCATGGAGAACAGGCCCATCGAGTAGATCGCCTGCTGGGTCGCGGCCACCTGGCTCTGGTCGAAGGTGCTGCCCGGCACGATCTTGATGTGCCGGGAGACGTACTTCTCCTTGACCTTCTGTAGCCCTTCGATCTCGAAGTCGCCGAACACGGCGGGCCGGCCCGGATACACATCCAGACGCAGATCGACACTCTGCTCATCCGGATACGCATCCGCCACACCGCGGACCTCCGCTCGGGCAAATGACAGCGACTTCAGCCGATCGCTGATGGCCTTTTCACTGCCCTCGAGCCGCTCCAGGGTAAACCGTCGGCCACGACGCGCTGGCAGCGCCTGTGCGACTTTGCGACTTAGATCCTCCTGCTCAGCGGGGGACCCAACCTCAGTGTGCATCACTAAATCCACGTTGCGATTGGTGCTGGGCTCACCTTCCTCGAGGCTGTGGGTGATCTGCACGAACAGGGGGCTGCCGTCGGGCCGGGTGCGCTTCGAGCGGCGCAGCTGGGAGCCGACGACGCGAACATCGAAGAACCCGTGCTCGATATAGAAATTGCTCAGACGCCGACGGTCGTCCTGCCAGACCGTTCCGTCCAGGTAGAAGGCTGGATAGGCCGATTGCAGCAAAGGGAACCAGTGCAGAGGGTGAGTTGCTCGTTGACCCAGCAGTGCAACCAGCCTCTGCGGTCGGAAACTGCGCACGCCCTCCAGGCTGACGCGAGTGACCACCGGACGGCTCTCTGGGCTCTTTAACGCCATCCTCGCGGCACAGCCACTCCCTGCGAACAGGGCGACCGATGCCGCCAACATCAGGGGAGCGAAACGTACTGACACTGGAACAACTCGCTCAGTTCGGCAGACCTGAGCCCCCCTTGGGCGCTACCTGCCGCACAGGCAGCGAGATCTCTCCAAAGCGACCCTCGTAGTCGCGCACTCGCTCGGTGAGCATGCCGAGCATCGACTTGGCGTGCTTGGGGCTGAGGATCAGGCGTGCTCGGACCTTGCCACGAGGTTGGTTGGGCTGAACGTAGGCGAAGTCGAGGATGAACTCGGTCTCGTTGCTGCCTACAACCTGGAAGTTGCTGTACATGCCCTGGGCCACGTCGTCATCGACGATCAACTTCAGGTTGCCAGGCACCTTCATGATGCTGTCCTTGGGAGTGTCTTCTTTGCTCATTGATTACTCGTCCCCAAACGGTTCTGCCAACTGTCGTTGTGCAGGTGCTGCCATGAATCGCCGGTTTCCGGGCGCCACTGGCTGATGTCGAACTGCACGATTCCAGGCCCCTGGGCCAGCCACCAGCTTCCCTCGAAGGGCCAATCCCCCTGTTCGCTGGCAACGTCGATACGCCAGGAATCGGCTATCGACTGGCTATTGAATGTCAGCGATTCGTCAACCCGAGTGGCCGTCGTGGTCCATTCCCGGCCACCCGTCGAGGCTCCCCATTGGTCTCCCGACAGCACATTTTTCATCAGGAAGGGTACACCGTCACCGTCCATGTACTCACTGCCGAGCTCAGGCGTAGGTCCGTCCGGGTTGGCGGCATAGCCCATCAGGTACCAACCCGAAATCCGCTCGGCGAAATACAGGTCGAAGTTCCAGTTGCTCTCATCGGCAGCGAAGTCTTCGATGATCAACGAGTTGTGGTTGACCCACCAACGCAGGGTGGCCCAGGCCTCACCGTCGGGGCTGGTCTCTCCCCGACCCTGCCACCAGGTCTCCTCGACGTAGCCGTCGTTGTTGTAGCGCCAGAACCAGTCCGTCTGAGAGGGAAACATGCCGCTGAGACGGAAGCCCGTCGTCCCGACGATGTTTGAGTCACAACTGCCAAGCAGTGGCGCGCAGGCAAGAAGCACCGCAAGAAGAAGGGTCAGTCGCGAGGTCATCTCCGGCCGAAGGTAGCACGGACAACGGCAAGCAGACGGTCCATGTATCATCCTCGCCCTGAATCACGCTGGAGCCACCATGTCCCGACATATCCTCGCCATCGACCAGGGCACCACCGGAACCACCGTCATGGTGCTTGATGAAGCCCTTCGAGTGGTCACTCGTACCAACCGCGAGTTTCCCCAGGTCTATCCCCGGCCGGGTTGGGTCGAACACGACCCCGAAGCGATCTGGGCGAGTGTCCTCGCGACCATCGAGGAAACCCTGAAGAAAGCGGGCATCGAGGCGTCGTCGGTGGCTGGAATCGGCATCACCAACCAGCGCGAAACGACCGTCCTGTGGCGACGCCGCGACGACCGACCCATACACAACGCCATCGTCTGGCAGTGCCGCCGAACTTCCGAGATGTGTGGTCAGATGAAGGAACAGGGCCTCGAAGACCTGTTCCGTCGCAAGACTGGACTGGTTCTGGATCCCTACTTCTCGGGCACCAAGATCCGTTGGCTGCTGGACAACGTCGAGGGAGCACGGCAGGACGCCCAGGACGGCAACCTGGCCTTCGGCACCATGGACAGCTTCCTCGTCTGGCGCCTGACCGGTGGCCAGAGCCACGTCACCGACGTCTCCAACGCATCCCGAACTCTGCTCATGGACCTGGAAACTCTGGACTGGGACGACGAGCTGCTGGGGCATCTCGAGGTTCCGCGCTCCCTGCTCCCCGAGGTCCGCTCCAGCTCCGAGATCTACGGCTACACCAAGAACATCCCGAACCTTCCCGACGGCATCCCAGTGGCGGGCATCGCCGGTGATCAGCAGGCAGCACTGTTCGGCCAGGTCTGCTTTTCTGCCGGCGAGGCCAAGTGCACCTACGGCACCGGCGCATTCCTGTTGATGAACACCGGGACCGAACCCGTCGCAAGCAACAGCGGCCTCCTGACAACGGTCGCCTGGCAACTCGATGGCGAGGTCAACTACGCCCTCGAGGGCAGCGCGTTTATCGCCGGAGCGGCGGTCCAGTGGCTACGGGACGGCCTCGGCCTCATTCAGAGCGCACAGGAGGTCGAGGCGCTCGCCCGGAGCGTCAGCGACTCGGGAGGCGTCACCTTCGTACCTGCATTGACTGGCCTGGGTGCGCCCCACTGGCGACCCGACGCGCGCGGCGTCCTGTGTGGCATCGACCGCGGCGTCACCCGCGCCCACATCGCCCGCGCGACCCTCGAGGGCATTGCCCTGCAGAACGCGGACATCCTGGTTGCCATGGAGTCCGACTCTGGCGTCAAGCTGTCGAGCCTGAAGGTGGATGGCGGCGCCGCAGCCAATGGACTGCTGCTGCAGTTCCAGGCCGACATCCTCGACGTCCCCATCGTCCGTCCGCAGATGCTCGAGACCACAGCCCTGGGCGCCGGCCTGCTGGCTGGACTGGCGACGGGCGTCTGGTCGAGCCGCGATGAAGCGGCATCCATCTGGGCTGCCGACCGGACCTTTGTACCCGGCATGGACGAAGCCGACCGGCAGGAGCACCTGGAACGCTGGCACAGCGCCGTGAAACGGGCTTGAGGTTGCTAGGTGGCTGCCTCTGAGCCGAGCCGGGGCTTAGCCCCCGGATTGCTCTGTTCGGTGCTGCTCGCCGCAGGGGTTGCGCTGTGGTGGACGACCGGGAGTTCACCTGAACCCTCCGGCCCGATCCAGGCGCCCGGCATGCAGGCAGCGGAGTTGCCTGCAGCCGAGCCACGAGCCGGGCTGGCCAGCACCGAGCTACACTCCGATGGTGGGCGGGCACCTGGCCGTTGTGCTGCATTTGCCACTGAGGCCGCCTAAGATGTCCATCCGCTTGACTGCGTAGGCGAGCCTCGGCCGACGACGGAGCCTGAACATGACTCGGGTGAGTCCAACTCGTGGGACGGAGGCTGGCTCACTCGCGGCGCCATGGACAAGCCGAACATGGGGTCTCTGTCGCCCGACGATCCAGGCTATGACGCGGTGGTCGAGGCAAGGCAACTGTTTCATCCCTTCGAGATGGACCTGAGGACGACACTGCCACTCGAGCCGAACAGCTACCGAGAGACTCTTGGACTCCACAAGCAGACCAATGCAGGCGCACTGCGCAGGGTCAACGAGTTGCGCCGGGCCGGACACCCGGAGACAGCCTCGCAACTTTACGAGGAGTGGAGCCGACTGTTCGAGCTCTACCGCCGTCGAGCACGTGCCTCGCAGGGCAGCCAGCCCCCACCCGACCTCGCCGGCAGCGACTAGGATCAGCGCTCCGATCCAGGCTTGACCGAAGTCGCTCTCGACGCCATCCTCCCGGCCATGCCACCCCTGCTGCCCAGGACCCTCTTCGCTGTGCTCGCTTCGAGCCTATGCATTGCCTGGACCCCCAGCTCCGCCGCAGGCCAAGATCCCGGCCTGCAAGACAGCATTCTGCGCATCGAAGACCGGGTGCTCTCCGCTCTGGTCAACATCCAACCTGTAACCGAGACCTTTACCCGCGGTGAGCGCCAGAAGCAGGCGTCTGTCGGCAGTGGCTTCCTGGTCGACCGGCAGGGCCACATCGTCACCAACTACCACGTCGCAGGGAAGGCAAAGCAGTTAATGGTGACCCTGTCTAACAAAGAGCGGATCGAGGCGGAGTTGGTCGGTGGCGATCCGCAGACCGACCTCGCAGTCATTCGGATCTCCGCCGACAAGGTTGCCGAACTGGACCTGCAACCGCTGTCCTTCGGCAGCTCGTCGACGCTGCGGGTCGGCGAGTTCGTCATCGCCCTGGGCTCCCCCCTGGCGCTGGCTCGGACAATGACCTTCGGCATCGTCTCCAACCGTGACCGCTACCTGCCGCAAGGCATGACCCTGCCCACCGGCGAGAGAACCGGTGACTTCAACACCTGGATCCAGACCGACGCCGCCATCAACCCGGGCAACTCGGGCGGCCCGCTGGTCAACCTGCATGGCGACGTAGTGGGTGTGAACGCAAGGGGCGCAATGTTCGCCGACAACATTGGTTTCGCCATTCCTGCAGATACCGCTCGATCGGTGGTGCAGCAACTACTGGACAACGGTGAGGTCCGCCGCGCCTTCATCGGTGTGCACTTCCAACCCCTGAAGGACTGGGAGGAGTTGTTCGGGCTGACACAACCGCGAGGCGTGTTGGTGGGCTCCCTCGAGCAGGGGGGGCCGGGCGAATTGGCCGGACTGCAAGCCGGAGACATCCTGCTGAGTTTTGGCGAAACCAAACTCAATGTTCGCTTCGAAGAGGAACTCCCCGCCTTGTACCGACTGATCGCCGACAGCGAGATTGGCGCCACAATCCCGCTGCGCATTCTGCGCCGTGGCCTGGCCGAAGAGTTGCCTCTCGAACTGGTGACCATCAGCACCGGCAAGCTCAGCGGCGAGCGCTTCGATGCAGCCTCCTGGGGCTTCACGGTCAAGGGCATCACCAACCAGATGGTGTTCGAACTGGAGTTGGTCAACGGCCAGGGAGTGCTCGTGGAAGGCGTGCGCACCGGCGGACCAGCCCACCAGGGACGCCTGCACAGGCGCGTCGTAATCGAAGCCATCGAGGGTCAGCCCATCGCCGACCTGGCTGAGTTCGAGCAGCGCTACCGGAAACTCCACGCGGCGGGGGCCAGCCGCGTCTTGCTACAGGTCCGACGTTACGAGTCCCAGAGTTACATCCTGCTGAATCTCAAGGACAGCAGGCGCAGGGGGCAACCATGATGCGCCGGCGTCTTCTGCTGAGCACCCTGGTCGTGCTCGGACTCTCGTTGCTGTTGCCGGGGTCTGCGCGGGCTGGGAAGCTGTCCGTCGACAGGTTCTATGATCAGGCTTCCGCCAAGATCGCTACTTTGGAGTTCGTGCAGGAATTCGTCGCCGGCGGACAACGCCAGCAAACCCGGTCCTACACCGACGCCGTGGTCATCTCTGCCGATGGTCTGGTCTTGATCTCGGGACGAGTCCGCTTTCCGCAACGTGGCCGGCGCTTGTCGGGTGGCAGCCTCCCAGAACTGGGGAGCCTGATCCTGCATTTCTCCGACGGCCGCAAGCACCGCGCCGAAGTGCTCGCCTTTGACGACGACCTGAACCTCGGGCTGCTGCGCATCGTCGACGCGAAGGAGAAGCAGAAGTTCCCCCATGCGACGCTGCATTCCCCCAGGAAGGTCAAGGTCGGCCTCGGCCTGCGACTCCTGACCCTGTACACCGAAGAGTATGGCCGCACCCCCGTGTACACCCGCTCACAGATTGGCGCGCTGCTGGATACCCCCCAGCAGGTCTGGAGCATTACCGGGATCTCGGCCAATCTTCTCGGGGCGCCGCTTTGGAATGAGCGTGGGCAGGTCGTCGGGGTGGTTGCCCAGGTGCCCATGTCCCCTGCAGCAGGGCGCCAGGTCGTGCCGGCTCTGACCGGTCCGGTTGGCCTTTCTTACACGCGCTTCAAGCACTTTATCGACGAGACACTGGCGAGCGAAGCCGCCGCCGGAGCTAGCGGCCAGGGCGCAGCGGAAGACGGTGTGGACGAGGAACACGCAGCTGCCTGGTTCGGGGTGATGTTCCAGGCTCTCGCTCCCGACCTGGCTGAGCACATGGGGATCAGTGCTGGTGGCGGGGTCGTCCTGTCCCGGGTCATTCCCGGCTCCCCCGCCGACAGCGCCGGCCTCGAGGGGCTCGACATCCTGGTCGAGCTGGACGGCCAGCGAATTGCGGTGCTGGCAGAATCCGACACTGCCGGCTTTGCCCGGCGGGTGCGGGGCTACCAGGCCGGCACAGAGGTCACCTTCACTCGCGAGCAGCCCGGGGGTGAGCGCAACGAGGTGACCTTGCGACTGGCAGAATCACCGCTCACCGAACTGCATGCGCGTCGCCTGAATGACAAGAACTTCGAGCTCACAGTGCGGGAGTTAACCCTCGATACCCGGCTCTCCCACCGCCTGAGCCCCACGGCTACAGGGGTGGTGGTCGATGGCGTCACCCGCGCCGGTTGGGCGGGCCTCGCCGGACTCAGGCGCGGTCAGATCATCCAACGGATCAACGAGTACGAGATCAGTGACGTCGACAGCTTTCGCGACGCCATCGAGGCCATCCGGACAAACCGTCCCGACAAGGTGCTGTTCTTCACTCGCTTCAGCCGCTCGACACAATTTCTAGTGGCAGAGCCGGACTGGGATGAGTTGGAGGACTCACAGTGAGCCCCGAGCTTCCCTCCCTACCGCTGAGCGATGGACCAGCCGCCTTCCTAGAGGCCTACGCCGCCTGGGTCCGGCCACTGAAAGTGGAACATGCAAAGTCCTACTGGAGCTTCGCCGTCGACGGCGATTCCGTCGCCCATGCACGGGTCCAGGAGATCGAGGAGTTGCTCTCGGATCTGCACTCGGATCCCGCGACCTGGCGAGCGCTGCAGGCCTGGCACGAAGCACCGATCGGCAATGCCCTGCTCGATCGGCAAATCCACCTCCTGTATCCCGAATACCGCCAGGGCCAGGCAGACGAACAGCTGCGCAACAATGTGATCCGCCTGGCGGTGAACATGGAGCTGACCTGCTCGATCTTCCGCCCGGAACTGGATGGTGAGCGTGTCGATTCCAACGAACTCGATCGGCAACTGCTGCGCGAGACCGACGACCACAAGCGCCGCCGGCTCTGGGAGACCACGCGCCAGGTCGGCGACCGTGTCGCCGAACAGGTGGTCCAGCTCGCGGTGCTGCGCAACGAATTGGCCCGAGAGCTGGGCTTCGACAACTATTACCTGCTCGCCCTGGACGAAGAGGAAATGGACCAGGAGCAATTGTTCTCGGTTCTCGATGAGTTGCGCGCCAGCACCAACGCCCCCTGGCAAGACCGAAAGGCATTGCTCGACGAGGAGGTCGCAGCACGCCGCGGCAAGGACTCCGCAAAACTGCAGCCGTGGGACTACCCGGAGCGCTTCCTACAGTCCCTGCCGCGCGGCGACGACGACTACTCGACCGATGCCTGGTTTCCGCTGCGCGGGATCCAGACTCACGCCAAGGGCTTCTATCGTGGCATTGGCCTGCCTATAGACAAGCTTTGGGCGGCCTCCGACATGCTGCCCAAAGATGGCAAGTACCCGCACGCTTTCTGCATCGGAGTCGACAATCCCGAGGACGTCCGCGTGCTCTGCAACCTGGACTCGACCACTCGCTGGATGGAGACCACTCTGCACGAGTTCGGCCATGCGCTGTACGACGCCGGCGTGAGCAGCGACCTGCCATGGCTGCTACGCAACGCGGCGCACACCTTCATCACCGAGGCGGTCGCGATGTACTTCGGCCGCCTGACAGGCAACCAGCGCTGGCTTTGTGAGGTCGCCGGAGTTCCCGAAGACCGTGCACGCCACTGCGTGGAGCGCCAACGGGAAGCGCAGCTGGTATTCGTACGCTGGGCCCTGGTCGTGAGCTACTTCGAGCGGAGTTTCTACGCCAACCCACGCGCCGATCTGGACGCACTCTGGTGGGACCTTGTCGAAGATCTGCAGGGGCTGCGTAGGCCCGATGGCTGGCAGGGCCATGACTGGGCCAGCAAGGTGCATATCGCCTGCTATCCGGCCTACTATCAGAACTACATCCTGGGAGAATTGCTGGCTTCCCAATTCACAGCGAAACTCGATTCTCTGCTCTCAGAAGCCCAAATCCGCGACCCAAGAGTCGGGGCGTTTTTCTCCCGCCTCTTCGCGACAGGACGCTCTCTACCCTGGTCTGAAACGGTGCAGGGACAGTGCGGGGAAACGCTCTCCTCTAGATATTGGCTGGCGCAGTTCGTGGAGCAAAGGTGAGCCTCGAGATCGCTGGCTTCACCGGGTGGGGCCTGTGGCTGATCCTCGCCGTACTTGCGTTCAACCTGACCTGCATCCCGCTCTGGTTCCTGGTCAGTCACCTCAGCCGCACCCACCAGTTTCGAATCAAGCGCGTTCGCACCTTCCTAGCTCTCCTCGAGAAAGAGCGAAGCAGCACTCCTGCTGTTGACAGGCAACTCGATGAGTCGGTCCGCCTGATGGGGGAGCAACTGGAGAAGGCCGAGGGCCTGGGGCCGCTTTGGGGGCGCAGACCAGCCGTACTCGCTGAGTTGGGTATGCACCAACTGGAACACCTGCACCCGGAACTCTGTGAGGCCGTCCAAGAGCGCCTGACGCTCGGCTAGCCTTGGCTGCTAGCAAGCTTTGTTCGCAGCGCGCCAGGCTCAGTTCAGTACGGCAAGCGAGGGGTGAGACCCGGCTCCGGCAGACGGCCCCTTGCCCGAGGCCGATATTCCGCCATCGCGCTCATCGAGCAGGGTCGAGAGGAAGAATTCACCGGCACGATAGGACGAGCGCACAAGGGGCCCCGACGCAACGTACAGAAAACCCAACTCCCGGCCCAGCTTCTCGTAGCGTTGGAACTGGTCGGGGTGAACATATTCTTCGACCGCCATGTACTTACTGCTGGGGCGCAGGTACTGGCCCACAGTCAGTAGATCGACACCCACCTGGCGCAGGTCCCGCATACAGGCGACGACCTCATCCTCTGTCTCGCCGTGGCCGACCATCAGCGAGGACTTGGTGAACAGATCCGGTCGCGCCTCCTTGCTGTAGCGCAACACGTCAAGGCTCTGCTGATAACCACAGCGGGGGTCACGCACCCTCGGCGTCAGACGGCGCACCGTCTCGACGTTGTGACCCAGGACGTGGGCACCACTGTTGGCAACCACTTCGACCAGGCCGCGGTCACCGCGAAAGTCGGGATGAAGCAACTCGACCCGGGTGTCCGGAGCGTGCTCCAACACAGCGTGCACACAGTCTGCGAAGTGCTGTGCACCCTGATCGTCGAGGTCGTCGCGGTCGACCGAGGTAATGACGATGTAGTTGAGGCCCATCGCCGCGATGGTTCGGCCCAGCTTGGCGGGCTCCTCTGGATCGAGGGGCTGACCCTGCTTGCGCGTGGTCACTGCACAGAACCGGCACCCGCGCGTACACACGGCTCCCATAACCATGAAGGTCGCGGTCCCCTCAGCCCAGCACTCTCCGATGTTCGGGCAGCGGGCCTCCTCGCAGACGGTCGCCAGTTCCAGTTCGATCCGCTTCGAACGTAGCCAGCGGTAGCGCTCGCCGGACGGTGCGCGCACCTTTAACCACGGCGGCTTCGCTGCTCGGCGGTCGAGGGGCATCGGGCTCTACCTCCCTGGCCCATCGACGACGGGCCACGTGCTCAAGGCGCACTTATATCGTAGAGCCAGGATTTGCAAAGTGCGAAACGACCGGGAGAGGCTGCCTGAACAGGCTAGTGGGGGGACCCGGCTCCCTCGCTGGTCCCCTCGCGCCGGGGAGGAGGAGGCTGCGCTCAGGGGGAGGGAGTACCGGGCCGCCCAAAGAAACTAATAGTCCGCAGGGACATCGGCGCAAGTCGTTTTCTGACATTTTCATGACAAATCGGAACAAACTCGCCACAAGGGGCTCAAGCACCCCGGCAGACTGCAGCCGCCGCCGGCAACAGAGCGGCTATAGTGCGTCGCAATGCCGGCCAGCAACTCCCCCGCACCGACGCAGTCAGCCACCCGCAGGACGCGGGGACGCCGTGCGAAGACCTCGTTGCGGGTCACCCGGGCGCTCCGTGAGCGGGCCGTACAGGTGCTCGATCTCCTCGATGAGCGCTACCCACAGGCGACCACCGAGTTGGACTACCGCAACAACTTTGAACTTCTGATCGCTGTCATCCTGTCTGCTCAGTGCACCGACGTGCGGGTGAACCTGGTGACCCCAGACCTGTTCGGGGCCTTCCCAGATGCGGCGTCGCTCGCAGCCAGCGAGCCCGAGATAGTGGAGCACCACATCAAGACCTGTGGCCTGTTCCGCTCGAAAGCTCGTAACATCGTCAAGTGCTCGCGAGACCTTGTCTCCCTGCACGACGGCGAGGTTCCTTCGGCTCGAAAAGAACTGGAGGCCCTGGCTGGGGTCGGGCGCAAGACGGCCAATGTCGTTCTGTCCAACGCCTTCGGAACCGCTGCCATCGCGGTGGACACCCATGTGTTCCGGCTGTCTCGGTTGCTCGGCTTCAGTAAGTCGAACAACGCCGATGGGGTGGAACGTGACCTCATGGCGATCCTGCCCGAGGACCGCTGGAACAAGGCTCATCACACGCTGATCTGGCATGGCAGACGCTGCTGCAACGCGCGCCGTCCCGAGTGCCCGCGTTGCCCGGTCGCTGACCTTTGCCCCGGCGAGCACAGCTACCCCGACGACGTACGCCAGAAAATGCTCGCCAGCGACACTTCCAGCGAGGCTTGATGCTGGCAACCACGAGCCCCGACTACCTGCGTTTTCTCGCTCGCTGGGATCGCGACGAGGAAGCTCTACGCCAAGCGCTGTGCGAGTCCGCTGGCCTCGAAGTCCAGTTCCGTGGCACCGAGCCACCCAGCGAGACCGCCGCTCTTTTCACCATGTTCGAGCGTGATCCCCTGGACGCTGTCACCGAACAGGCCGACGGCTCCCTGGTGCTGCCCTATCACCCCTGGCAGGCCTATCGAAGCGTTGTAGAGGAAACTTATCTGGGCAAGGTCAAGCCGCCGCTGCACGCAAGATTCTCACTGCCTTACCACTGGATTCCCGGCCCACTACGCATGGCCGCCTATCCATGGATCGCCGGTGCCAGCAAGTCCGCTCCCGACGCCTGTCCACCACATCCCTCCTGGCCCATCGAGGGTCGGATTGACGCCTTCCGGGCCGCCTTGTACGGGGGACTCAGCAACGACTCGACAGAGTCCGCCGGAGCGGCTCCGGGACCCTGGCCCGACGGACGGCGCTACGCCTTCGTCATGACCCACGACATCGACAGCAAGGAGGGCATGAAGCTCGCCGGCAAGATCCTCGACGAGATGCTCGAATTGGGCCTCAAGCCGTGCTTCTTCCTGGTTGCCCATGGCTATGACTGGGACGAGGGCTTCTGTGATGCCGTCCGCCAGGCAGGAGGAGAAATCGGCCTCCACGGAGACATCCACGACAACCGCATCGCGTTTGAGAGCGCTGCCGAAGCAGGCCGGCGCCTGGATTCCTGCCGCGAGAAGATCGAGCGACACAGAATCCTCGGCTTCCGCTCACCATCCCTGCTGGTCTCAGACGAGCTCTACAAGGCCGTCGGGACCCGCTTTTTCTGGGATTCGTCGGTTCCTGACACCGACACCGACACGCTGCTGGGCGCCCGCCGCGGCTGTGGCACCATCTTCCCCTATCGTCGAGGCGAGATCCTGGTACTGCCTACCACGATGCCGGCAGACGACCGCTTGCTGCTGCTGGGCTACCGGGGCCTCGAACTGCTCGACGTGCTGCGCGGCAAGTGGCGGCATGTTCGCGAGACGGGCGGGCTGTGTCACTTCCTCACCCACACCGAGCCGCACCTGTTCGGCAAGACCGTGATCCGCGATCTCTACCGTGCACTGATCCAAGAGGCCCTGGACGCCGAGGATTGCTGGATCGCAACTCCATCGGAAGTCGCCGAGTACTGGTGTTCCCTGGAATGACATCGGGCCAGGCGGCGACTCACCATCCCAGCTTCCAACTGGCAGACGACAGACACGACCTATAGTCTGAGGAGCACCTACGCGCTTTCGGGAGACACCACTCCATGCCGACACAAAAGATCATCGACGAGTCCTTCGTCCGGGCGATGCCCAAAGCCGACCTGCACTGCCACCTCGATGGCAGCTTGCGACTCGAAACCATACTCGAGCTGGCAAGCGAAACCGGAGTGCGTCTGCCCACCAAGGACAAAGACGAACTCCGCGAGCTGCTGCACTGCGGCAAGCTCTGTGACGACCTGATCGACTATCTCAAGGCCTTCGACATCACCTGCAAGGTGCTGCAGACCGAAGAGGCGCTGAGCCGAGCCGCCTTCGAGGTGGCGGAAGACTCAGCTCGCGAAAACGTGCGCTACTTAGAGGTCCGCTACGCGCCAATCCTGCACACGAACCGGGGCCTGCGCCTGGACCAGATCGTCCAGGCCGTCCTGGACGGCATGCAGCGCGCCGAGCATGAGTACGACATCAAGACCGGCCTGATCATCTGCGGCATCCGCAACATGACCCCAGAGACCAGCTTGCGTATCGCCGAGTTGGCTGTGGCATTCAAGAACCGCGGAGTCGTGGGCTTCGATCTTGCTGGCGCAGAATATGACCATCCGGCCAAGCATCACCGCGAGGCCTTCTACTTGATCCGCAACAACAACATTAACGTCACCATCCACGCCGGTGAGGCTTATGGCCCGGAGTCCATCCACCAGGCCATTCACTACTGTGGAGCACAGCGCATCGGGCACGGCACCCGGCTACGAGAGAGTGGCGACCTTCTCAACTTCCTCAACGATCACCGCATCCCCCTGGAGGTCTGCTTGCGCAGCAACCTGCAGACCCGCGCGGTCAACTCGATGGCCAGTCACCCGTTCCGCTTCTACCTGGACCTCGGACTGAGGGTCACTCTGAACACCGACAACCGGCTGATCACCGACACAACGGTCACTGCCGAGTACCTGCTCGCTGCCCAGCAGTGGAACCTCACCCCCGACGAACTCGGCTGGGTAATGGTCAACGGCTTCAAGTCGGGCTTCATGCCCTTCCGCGAGAAGAAGATGCTCATGAGGCGTGCGATCAGCGAGTACGACAAGCTGGTCGCCGAGCGCACAGGGAAGGGCCGGAAGTCGTCCAAGGCCAAAAAGGCAGGCGACCACGCATCCGCCTGACCTGAAATGGGCTCCGATTCGCCGCAAAGCGAGGCACTGGCGGATCCCCAGAAAGCGAAGCACGGGCATTGACAGTCCAAAATTGTTGACTAGATTGGTCCAGAATTCTTCGCAAGGAACTATTCGTAGTGCTGGAACGTATCGAGATGACTGACGAATCCCACGCTTCGACTGAACCGTCCGAAGCGAATATCCCCGTCTACATGGACAATTACTCCACGACCCGCACGGATCCGCGGGTTCTGGAAGCCATGCTGCCGTATTTCTCCCAACACTACGGCAACGCACACTCACGCTCCCACTCCTACGGGTGGGCAGCCGAGCACGGCGTCGACGATGCCCGAGATCAGGTCGCGAAACTGGTCGGTAGCAAATCGTCCGACATCATCTTCACCTCGGGAGGCACCGAGTCGTGCAACCTGGCGGTCAAGGGCGTAGCCCAGATGTACGAGGAGAAGGGCCGCCACATCATCACTACCTCGGTCGAACACCGAGCAGTGATGGATCCGCTGCGCGCCCTCGAGCGCGAGGGCTTCGAGGTCACCTACCTGCCCGTCGACACGACCGGACGAGTCGAAGCTTCGGCTCTGAAAGACGCGATCCGAGAGGACACGATCCTGACCTCGGTGATCTTCGCCAGCAACGAGATCGGCACCGTTCAAGACATCTCCTCGATGGGAGCAATCTGCAAGGAAGCCGGCATCATCTTCCACGTGGACGCCTGCGTTGGGCTGGACACAGAGACGATTGACGTCGACTCCATGGGCATCGACCTGCTGAGCATGTCGGGCCACAAGATCTACGGACCGATGGGGGTCGGCGCGCTGTTCGTCCGCCGTCGCAAGCCGCGAGTGCGACTTCGTCCACAGTTGGAAGGTGGCAGCCAGGAGCGTGGCATGCGCCACGGCAGCCTGAACGTACCGGGCATCATCGGCCTGGGCAAAGCCGCCGAGTTGTGCCGACTCGAGCGAGACAGCGACAAGCAACGCATTCGAACCATACGCGACCGCATGGAGAAGGCCTTCACCGAAGAGTTGGAAGAGGTCTACGTCAACGGCCATCCCACCGAGCGGCTGCCTGGCAGCCTCAATGTCTCGTTCAACTACGTCGAAGGCGAGAGCCTGATGATGGGCATGAATTCCGTCGCGGTGTCCTCGGGCTCGGCCTGTACCTCGGCAACCCTGGAGCCATCCCACGTGATGAAGGCCCTGGGAGTAGACGAGGAGTTGGTGCACACCTCGATTCGCTTCTCTCTGGGCCGGTTCAGCACCGAAGAAGAGGGCAATAGGGCTGTGGAACAGTGCCTGAAAGCTGCCCGAAAGCTGCGTGAGATGAGCCCGCTGTGGGAGATGTTCAAGGATGGTGTCGATATTTCTGCTATCGAGTGGAAACACGACTGAAATAGGATTCCATTGCGGATCCAAATAATTGAAGACAAAATAGGTCTACATTTCGCTGGGTACCCACCGCAGCGCAGGAGTTGAAAAGCCATGGCCTACACCAACAAGGTGATCGACCACTTTGAAAATCCCCGCAACATGGGGTCCCTCGACAAGGCTTCAGAGGAAGTCGGTACTGGAATCGTCGGGGCGCCAGAGTGTGGCGATGTAATGAAGCTGCAGATTCGCGTCGAAGACGACCGCATTGTCGACGCAAAATTCAAGACCTTCGGTTGTGGCTCGGCAATCGCGTCGTCATCGCTGGCGACCGAGTGGGTCAAGGGAATGACCCTCGAAGAGGCTGAGTCGATCAAGAACACCGACATCGTCGAAGAGTTGAGCCTGCCTCCGGTAAAGATTCACTGCTCTGTGCTCGCCGAAGAGGCGATCAAGTCCGCTATCGAGGACTATCAGACCAAGCGAGATAACGAGTAAACGGTTGTTTCGGCCATGGCCGCCCGAATCGAGCTCAGTGAGAGCGCTTCCAAGAAGATCAGCACCCTGTTCCTGCAGAAGGCTCTGTCGGAAGAGGCGGGCTTGCGGATCACGGTCCAGGGCGGCGGCTGTAGCGGTCTCTCCTACCACCTGAGTATCGACGACGAGACCAGCAAGTTCGACCGCGTCTTCGACTGCCTCGGTGTCCGGGTAATCGTCGACAAGAAGTCCTTTCTCTACACCGCAGGCCTGATCCTCGATTTTGATGACGATGACTTCAACGGCGGCTTTGTCTTCCACAATCCCAAGGCCAACGCGACCTGCGGCTGCGGCACCTCGTTCTCAGTCTGAACCCCTGCGATCAGTCCAGGTTGTAATGACCGTGGCGTCCCCCCGCACCTACACACAGAGCTCTCAGTCCTACCGCTGCGACGAGTGCAGCAATGAAATGGCCGTTCCACTGTTCTGCGATCACTGCGGCTCCGACTACCCGGAACGGCGGCGAATGAGCCCCTTCGCGATCATCGGGCTGGCAACGACCTTCGCCCTCGACGATGCGCAACTCGAACAACGCGAACTACTGCTGACCCGCAGACTGCACCCAGACCGCTGGCAGCAGGACGACAGCCGCCTGTACAAGAAGGCTCTGCTCACCCAGGCCGCCGTCAACCAGGCACTGGAGTCCATCCGAGAGCCGATTGAGCGCGCCAATACCCTGTTGAGGCTGCAGGTCCCCGAGCTTACCGAAGAACTTGGTGCCCAACACAGGCCCGACCAGGAGTTCCTGATCGAACAGCTCGAGCTCCAGGAAGAGGTTCGGGGAAGCCTCGATCCGGAACGGCGGCGCGCCTTGAAGCAGAATGTGCGCGCTCAACTCAAGAGACTGCACGAACAGATCGGCGACGCATTCGCAGCTCTCGAGCAAAGCGAAGCCGCTGGTTCTCAGCGAATTGCGGTCGCCCAGGCCTTGCAGTTTCTGGGTGAAGCACGCTATTGGCGCAATCTGCAGCGAGCACTTCGCGGTGAAGCGCCTCGCTAGGTCAGCCCGTCCTACCCTCGGAAGCACGTAGATGCGCATCCCCCTGAAAGTCAAAGGTCAAAACGACGACATCGTCGCCGGAATCGATCTTGGGACTACCAACACCCTGGTTGCACAGGTAGTCAACGGCACTCCGCAAATCGTCGTTGACCGGCAGGGCCGGGCAATCACACCGTCGGTGGTCTCCATCGATGCGGAGCACAACCTGGTTGCCGGCGACGAAGCCCTGGAGCGGGCTCTCGACAACCCCACCGGCACAGTGAGCTCCGTAAAGCGCTTTGTCGGCCGCGGCCTCGACGACGTCCAACAGGAGATCGCACGCCAGCCCTACCAGGTGGTGCGTTCCCAGGCGGGAGACCTGGTGGCATTTCGTGTGCACGGAAAGGAATACCTGCCACAGGAGATCTCTGCGCTGATCCTTAGTGAGGCGAAGAGGCGCGCCGAACGCAGCCTCAACGCCCGACTCAAGCGCGCTGTGATCACCGTCCCGGCCTACTTCGACGACGCCCAGCGTCAGGCCACTCGCGATGCCGGACGCATGGCTGGCATTGATGTTCTGCGCATCATCAACGAGCCGACCGCGGCAGCCCTTGCCTACGGACTGGAGCGCGGCAAGGCCGGCACGATCCTGGTCTACGACCTGGGCGGCGGCACCTTTGATGTCTCGATCCTCAAGCTGAGTGAAGGGGTCTTCAAGGTCATTGCGACCACCGGCAACACGGCCTTGGGTGGCGATGACTTCGACCAGTGCCTGGTCGACCTGCTGCTGAGCGATTTCGACAGTGAGCAGCAGGCAGCGATCCGGGCCGACGCACAGAGCCTCCAGCTGCTCAAAATCGCCAGCGAGAGCGCCAAGAAGACACTGTCCTTTCAGCCTGAAGCTGAGGTCGACCTGGAGTTCCCAGCCCTCGGCCAGTCACTGAACCGTACGGTTTCCCGCGCACAGTACGAGGCTGCCATTGCACCTCTGGTAGAGCAGACGCTGGGCTGCATCGAGTTCGTCCTCGAAGAGGCCGACCTCGACCCCGAGGACATCGGCGAGGTGGTCTGCGTGGGTGGCTCTACCCGCACGCCGATGGTGCGGGAGCGCCTGGAGACGTTGTTCGGCAAGCCCCCGCACACCGAGCTCAACCCCGATGAGGTCGTCGCCCTCGGCGCTGCGGTGCAAGCAAGTCAACTGGCGGGAACCAACACCGACCCGGAGGGTGCTGTGCTGCTGGACGTGACTCCGCTCTCGGTAGGCATCGAGACCTACGGCGGCGGCGTCACCAAGCTGATCTGGCGCAACACGCCCATTCCTGCCCGTGCGTCCGAGGGCTTCACCACCCAGGTCGACAACCAGACTTCGGTCGACATCCAGGTGCTGCAGGGGGAACGAGAGATGGCGCGAGATCTGCGCAGTCTCGGCAAGTTCAAGCTGCAGGGCATCCCAGCGATGCCCGCAGGCATGGCCCGCCTGCTGGTCGAGTTCTTCATCGATGCCAACGGGATCCTCTCGGTGACCGCTCGCGAGACCACATCGGGAGTCGAGTCCGGCATCGAGGTCACTCCGAGCTACGGCCTCTCGGACGACCAGGTCGAGGACATGATCCTGGCCTCCATCGAGCACGCCGAAGAGGACTTCACGGCCCACATCCTCGCCGATTTGCGAGCCGAAGCAGAGGGACTGATACGCTACTCGCGCAAGGCGACTGCAGAGCGAGGTGATAGCTTGCATCCAGCCCTGGTGAGCCAGGTAGAGGCGGCCGCCGCCGGCATGGAAGCGGCGCTCAGCGGCGACGACAAGGAGACCATCGAGGCAGCCATGAGCGTGCTCAACGAGGCGACCTCGACCATTGCCCAGGAAATGATGAACGAGGTGCTCAAGGTGACCGTACACGGCAAGACCGTGGCCGAGGTCATGGGTAGCGAACCGCGCAGCAAGGCCTCAGACGTTCAGTTGAAGTAGGAGCGAATTTAGAACCATGCACAAAGTCACATTCCTTCCGCTGGGTACCACCATAGAGACGCCCGATGGCACCAGCATCCTCGATACGGCCCTCACCAGCGAGATACACCTCGAGCACGCCTGCGGCGGTTTCGCGGCCTGCACCACGTGCCACATCATCGTCAAGAAGGGCGAGGATGACCTTTCGGAGATCGAAGAGACCGAAGAGGACATGCTCGACAACGTCGAAGGTGGCACGCTGCACAGCAGACTCGGCTGCCAGGCCAGGGTGCATGGAGACGTCGAGGTCCACATCCCCCAGACCCCCTACTAGAGAGTTTGGTGTCCGGCCGGAGACCCGGCCCAGCCAGGAGGAGCCCCATGGCCAAACTAACGTGGTCCAGCAGCGACGACATCGCGATCGAGCTGTACGAAGCGCACCCAGAGGTCAATCCGCTGAGCGTATCGTTCGTACAGATGCATCGCTGGGTCTGCGAGCTTCCTGACTTCGACGCAGATCCCAAGGACTCGTCCGAGGGTGCCTTGGAGGGCATTCAGATGGCTTGGCTGTCCGAATGGAAGTACGACCATGAGTAGCACCAAGCTGTGCATCTACGCCAAAGGCGACAGCTACGAGCGGCTGCACACGATGGTGGGCCTCGTGTCCACGGCAGCTTCGATGGACTGGCAGGCCCACGTCTACATGACCTACGGCGCACTCTGGCGTTACTGTCACCAGACCATGGCAGAGGCCGAGGTTCAGATCGCGACGCCCGAGGTTGCCAAGGCCTACACCCGGGGCATTGACAGTGGCCGAATCCCCGACCTCGATGAGCTCTTCGAAGAGGCTCGCGAACTCGGCGGAGACCGCGTTCGGATCTACGCCTGCACGACCTCGATCAAGCTGCTGCACATCGAGCCGAAGCTGCTCGAAGGCTTCGACGGCATGCTCGGGCACGCCAGCTTCCTGCAAATTGCGGCCGACGGGAAAATGGTGGTCACCTGAGGTCTCTGGCCCCCGGGCTATCGATGGCCGAGTCGAGAGTCAGGTTGCTTCTCCAGGCGGCTTCCCTCACGACCTGAAGGAACGGTGGGGCCCGAATCACCACCGTCGAGGTTCCGTTCGATCCCAAGTTGGCGGCGGGTCTCTTCCACCAACTGCTCCAGGCCACCCGAGATCACGTGCCGCTTCTCATAGAGATGCGACGCAAGATCGCGCACCTCGTCGGTTTCCTCTGTGCCCAGTGCCAGAGCGCGCAGCAGGTTGTGGAAGGCGCCGTCATCGTTGCCTACGGCGTAGCGAGCCCGACCGAGGTGCCCCTGGACCGTACCGTCAGAGCTGAGCAGGCTGGCCAGTTCGAGCACACGCTCTGCCTCCTCGTGCCGCTCCAACTGGTAGAGGAGCCAGCCCCGAGTGTCGATGAACGCACCGACCGACTCCGAGCGATCCTCCTCCCACTCATCGAAGCTCTCTCCGGGCTTGAGTTCCAGGAGACGGAAAGACTCGCCAAGCAAGGTCTCCAGGGCCTTGTCGATCGTCTCCAGGGCCTCGACCAGGTCCACCTTGTCCATGGCTGACATGTAGGCCCACTCGTTCATGATGTGGGGCTCTCCCGGCATAGCCTCCATCGCCTGGCGCACTGCTGCGCGGCTGCCATCTCGGTCCAGCACCTCAGGTGCTCGCAGCGCATAGGCCTTCTGTCGCAGATACATAGCCCGTACCCGGTTCGAAGACGACATCTCCGAATCAAGGGCCTGCAGGGCTTTCACCAACTCCCAGGGATCGTCGCCGCTTTGCTCCGCCAGGTTGCGCAACTGCTTGAGTGATGCCAGTTCCTCGTCGCTCAACTCACCACCGTCCAGGGGGGTCAGGTACGGATTACGGCGCAGCCGTGGGCTCCAGTCCGTTGCGAGCTCCTTGAGCCGCGTCTCGAGACGACGGGTAGCCTTCCGATCGTCGATCTCCCGGTACAGCGACGCCAGGGCCTGCAGGACTACAGAGTCCTTGCCATTACGTTTCTCTATCGCGTCCAGCTTGACCTGGATTTTTTCCTGCAGGGCGTCGGACGGCAGGGCCCCAGAGCCGCTGTCACCCATGACTGCAGAGCAACCCTCAGCGCGCCAGGGCGTGGAGTCGAGCAGGTCCAAGCAAAGCGTTGCTGCATCGTCCAGTCTCTCTTCGAGAACTTCCAACTGAATTCGTTCCACGCGAACCGACGGATGGTTCGGAGCGAGCTTTACTGCCAGCGCAAGCCGCTCCTTGACGACTGATAGGGAGCGGCGCAGCTTGCCTAGATCAACGCCCACCAGGTAGCTCCACAATGCGGTGCGCGAATCGGCCTCTGCAACCGCCAGCCTCTTTTCAATTACGCCAACGCGACTCTCTCGCAGGGGCTCCCCCGACGTCAGCTCAGAGGTCAAGACGGCAGCTGCGTAGAGCACGGACGCCATCGAGTCGCCCTCGTTCTTCGTGAGACGGTGCAGGTACTCCGCCTCGACCAGGCCGCCGTTGCGCCGGCTGGTCGCGGCGAGTTCCATGTAAAAGCGATTCGCCTCGACGTCATCGGGGCGCTCCGCGATGAGGGCAATGATCACCTTCATCGCCTCCTCCAACTGGCCGCGGTCTCGCTGCTGACGAACCCCTGCAAGTTGACGGTCTGCAGAGAGGTCGGCCCGAGATACTTTCCGGCTCCGTGCCTCGGCGCTGCCCAGGGAGGGCCCGAAGACAAGCAAGAGGGCGGTTCCGACGAGCAACAGGCTTCTGATCAAGGCGGACATTGAACTCTCCTCACAGGTTTCCTTGTAAGTCCAATGCAGCAACAAAGGCGGCAACCTCTTGCTCCACCGACTCACCTCCGGTCTGAAGACAGCGAACATGTTCTGCTGTCGGCACCTCTATGCACTTCCAAAGGTCAGCTGCGGGCCTCAAGCCTCGATACCAAAGCGCCGCCCACTGCGGCCGAATCACCCGGTCGCGGCCCCCGTGCAGCCAGAGGAGGGGCACACTTCGCAATCCGTACAGTGCTCTCCACAAGGCGCCAAGATACTGCACAGGCTGAGTGCCCGGCACAATTCGAGTCGATAGCAGAGCGCGGGTCCAGGGCCTTCCACGGCCCGCCGCGCCCAACATGTTGCCCGCCAGTCCCCAGGCGGCAGTCCCCATGTCGGGGGCTGGACCCGAATCCAGGATGCAGCCCACCAGGTCATTGCGGCCTGAAATTGCCATGACCAGCGCAGCGGCGCCCTGGCTCTGTCCGAAACCTAGAATCCCCTCTGCTCCCCTTCGCTTCGCCTCCCTGCAGGCCGCCCGCACATCAGCTGCCCGACGAACAAAGGAGCCATGGCCCCGAGGCGAAGCATCCGAAGCGCCATGGCCCCTTGCGTCAAAACTCAAGCTCGCGATGCCAAGGCGATGAAACAACTCGATCCAAGGCAAAACCGTGGCTCTCTGCCCACCGTAGTGGTGGTGAAGTACCGCACAGATGCGTGGGGCACCCACCGAGTCTCCCGGCTCCGGAATGTACCAACCAGACAGGCCGACACCATCCTCTGTCTCCAGGCGAATCTCCTCGCAGGTGAGATTCATGCGACGGCTCGGCTGAATACGGCGAGCGGTCTTGGCGTGCTTGAGAGTTCGGGCGATCGCGGTCGAGCCGTCGTTCCATGATGCGGCGAGGGGCCCGGGAAACCAGGACGGGGCGGTACTCGGCTCACCGGTAAATGGCATGAATTCAGTGCAACCGGCTAGCAGCGGGCTGCAACGCCCCTATCCCATGTTTCGCCGGGCCACACCGCAACGGCCGGCTCATCCATCCCCGTGGTCCACAGCGCCCGACCCATGCCTCGCGTGTTGAATGCAAAACCGGCGCGGCCCCAGGCGTCGATTCCTACGACTCCGGCCATGCCGATCCCAAATTGCTGCTCGAGCAGGTCGATACCGGCTTGCGCAGCAAGGCCAGCCCCGTCGGCCATCCGGTCGACCACCTCCTTGCACAGCAGCATGCGTAAAATGCTCTCGCCTGTCCCCGTAGCCACGGCTGCACCCAGGCTGTCCAGAGCCCAGAGTCCTGCGCCAGGCAGCGGAGAGTCGCCGATGCGCCCAGCCTGCTTGAGCCAAAGTCCCCCGGTACTGACCGCACTGGCGAGATGGCCGCTGGCGTCGAGGGCGCATGCCCCGACCGTATCGGAAGCCTCATCGACCGGAGCGGGCTCAGCAAGGGACTCGCCCAGAACCCCTCCCAGGGCGGCCAGCCCACCGGATTCCAGGCCACCTTTCACCTCGAGTGCCACCTTCTTGGCCTGCCAGTCTGCGCGCCGCTCCTGGGAAGGAAAGTCTGCACGGAACGGCAACGACAGTTCTCGGGCAAAGGCTGCCGCGCCCTCGCCAGCGAGGACACAATGACGCGTCTTCTCCATTACCTGGCGGGCAAGCACCACTGGGTTGGCAACCCCACGGACCCCAGCCACCGCTCCGAAGCCGCGGTCGGTCCCGTTCATCACCGCGGCATCCATCTCGATCTCACCATCCATGTTCAGACAGGAGCCAAGTCCCGCATTGAACTGGCCGAGATCTTCCATGTAGCGAGTCGCCTCGATGGCCGCGTCAAGAGCCCCTGCCCCATCCTTCAACAGCGCTGCAGCCTGGCCACAGGCAGCGCGCAGAGCGCTGCGGTAACGCTCTTCGCCACGACTCTTGAGAGCACGCATTCCCCCGGCTCCGCCGTGGAGAATGAGGACGGGCTCGTGGCTTGTTCCAGGCATCGGCAGTTGCAGGTCCCGGCGGCACTGTAGCAGCCAAGCCCTCCGTTTCGGCACGGCCGTCATTCTCGAGGTGTCCTCTCATGTGGCGATCTCTTCGCGTACAGGGCATTCTGGCCACGTGACACAGGTCTCCCTGGTTCGCTGTCCCAGCTACGATCCACGACAAGTGGACTCGGCTCTCGCGCTCGCTCTGCTCCCATTCGGGCAGCTCGGCGGCGTCGCAGGCTTTGGTCGCGGCATTTCGCGGGGCTCGAAGGTCCTGGTCAAGCCCAACTTCCTGCGCGCTGCTGCCGCCGAAGCTGCCCTTTCACCCCACCCCCAGGTAGTTCGCGCTCTTCTCGAGCAGCTAATAAACTGTGGTGCCAGCGTGCGCATTGGCGATTCACCTGCCTTCGGCACCGCTCGTGGCGTTGCAGAGGCGACCGGCATTGCGCCGATCGCGGACCAACTGGGTGTGCCAATCGTCGAGTTCCGCAAACCACGCAAGATCCCGAGCCCCGACTCACTGCCGGGTAGCCTGCAGATCGATGTCGAAGTTCTCGAGGCCGACGCAGTAATCAACCTGTGCAAGCTCAAGGCCCACACCCAAATGGTGATGACCGGCGCCGTAAAAAACCTGTTCGGATGCATCACTGGCAAACGCAAGCCGCTATGGCACATGCGGCTGGGCGACCGCGAGAACCTGTTTGCCGAATTGATCGTCTCCATCTACCAGGAGATTGGCCCGGTGGTTTCCATCTGCGACGCTGTCCTTGCAATGGAGGGAAACGGGCCCGGACGTGGTGATCCACGTCAGGTTGGCTTGTTACTCGCCGCCGAAGACGGCGTCGCCCTGGATCGAGTGCTCGCAGAGCTCCTCGGCTACCGCCCCGACGAGATCCGGATCCTACGCGCTGCAGACAAGCTCGACTGTGGCACCAGCCGACTCGAGGACATCGAGGTGTGCGGAGACATCGCCTTGGAGGCAGCACGAATCGAGGGATGGAAACGCCCTGAGCCTATGGAGATCTCGTTCGGGCCAGCACAGGTGGCTCGGTCGGTAGTCAAGCAGATCGGCATCCGATCGCGGCGCCTCTTTGGTGGCGAACCGGGCGCAGAGTCCTCTTCAGGCACCGTCTACACGAATTGACACTCGGCAATGGCAACCTATAGTGACGGAAATGGGAGCCTGTGCTCCCAGGAGATGATCCATGACCACTGAGAAGCTACCAATTACCCTGACTGAAAAGGCCGTTGAGGCGGTCAAGCTAGCGATCAACGAAGAGGGCCTCGATGGTTCCGGGTTGCGGGTCGCGGTCGTGGGCGGTGGCTGCTCCGGCTACTCGTATGCGCTGGACTTTTCCGAAGACTGCGACGAGGACGACATGACCCTCGACTTCCAGGGCTTGCCGGTCTACCTCGATCCGCACAGTGCCCAACTCCTGGACGGCACAGAAATCGACTACATTGAGACACTGCAGCGCAAAGGGTTTGTCTTCAACAACCCCAAGGCCACCACGACCTGTGGCTGCGGCTCCAGCTTCTCCTAGCCCACAGCCCGTCCGAGTGCGCCGGTGATTCGCCGCGCCCTGAAACGAGGCCTCGGTGTCGCCCGCACTGCAGCGAAGGTAGCCCAGGGCCTGATCACAGGCCCTGGCGGGCCCGGCTACGAGGTCGGTGAATTCGAAGACTTCGACAAGATGCGCGAGGAGGCCGCTGCCCAGGACCTCGCCGAGGGCATCCACACCGACGACAACGAGCACGATGCGATCGACAGCGGAACGGTGGAGTTGTCTGCCGAAGACCTTCGCATCCTGCTCGAAGTCGAGCTCAGCGAAGACCATCCACAACTTGTAGACATGCGCAGCGTGCCTGCCTGGAAGGCTGCCCACCTTCCCGCCGCCCAAAGCCATCCTCTCGATGGCCTGCAGGAGAGCCTGGCTTCACTCGATCCGCAGCGTCCAGTGGTGCTGTACGGAGAGTCCGACACACAGAGCGTGGACGGCTCCTACGTGCTCAAGCGCGCTGGATTCGAGAACGTGAGCGTTCTTGCGGGCGGAATCGACTCGTGGGTCGGTGCTGGCAACGAGGTTGAGGACTCGAGCTGACGGCAGTTTCGCCGTTCCCGCAAGAGCGGGGAACCGAGCGACTCAGAGCTTAATGCCGGCGTCCGCAGCAGCTGCGCGGAGGCCCTTCTTGCTGATGGTGCGCAAAGCGCTGGTGCTGACGCGCACGCGCACCCACTTGCCCTCTTCGTCATCCCAAACACGCTTGCTCTGGATGTTGGGCTGCTGCCAGTGCTTGGTCTTGCGGTGCGAGTGGGATACACGATTCCCGCTAAGAGGCCCCTTGCCTGTGAACTTGCACTTCGCCATCTCGAACTCCCAGGTCGCCGAGCGACCTACTTGATCTTCGCTTCCTTGAAGAGGACGTGCTTGCGCGCCTTGGCATCGTACTTCTTGAACGCAAGCTTCTCGGTGGTCGTCCGCCGATTCTTAGTCGTCGTATAGAAGTAGCCGGTGCCGGCCGTCGAAACGAGTTTGATCTTCTCACGCATGGTCAATTCCTCCGCAATATGAGCGGGCGCGCAGGGTAGGAGCGACGCCTCGGGAAGTCAAGGCCAAGGAGTATTCGCTGTACCACTCCTCCTCACCCGACGCCCGTAGGCTCCACGGCGCGGCTGAAAGTGCGGTACTGGTCAAAGGCCAACTGCAGGCTGGTCCTCTGGCTGGGATCGAGCACTGCCTCTTGCAGCGCATCAGCCGTGCCCATGGCCTCAAGAGCAGGTTCGCTCAGCTCGGAGTGCACGGCGCAACGACTCCACTGCCCTGCTCTGTGAACGTAGCGCTTCGAATCCGCGATGAAGGAGAACTGGTTGTAGCGATGCTCCGGCCGCGTACGTCCCCGGTTGTTGTACCAGAAGGCCTCGGTGACCGAGTTCGAGCGTTCGGGCTCATCAATCAGGTGGAACAAGGGCAGCCCCGCTTGACCGGGAGTAAGCCCGACCTCCATGCAAAGGGAACCGAACATGTCGCGCATAGACACGGGCGTATCAATGGTCGCCGATTGAGACTCTCCGCCTCGCAGCCAGTACATCGGTACCTTGTTGCCCGCATCAGTGACGTTGCTGAAGTGATACTGCCAGTTGTTCTCGCCGAAGTTGTCGCCATGGTCGGAGCAGAACACCACCGTGTTGTTCTCGTCACCGCCGTGAACCTCGGAGACGAACTGATCAACCATTGGCCCGAGGCGATCCCAGGCCTTGTACTGACGCGAGCGGAGTCGCAGCAGGGCATCGAGGTCGATGGGGCTCTTCTCTCGCAGTAGGTGGGTCTGGTTCACCAGGTGAAACAAGCCGTACAGCTCCTTGAGTCGCTGCCACAATCCGGGCGCGGTGAGTTCGAAGCGAGGCGCCACCTGGTAGGGGAAGTGAGTGTCCATCAGGTTGATAAACAAGAACAGCTTCTCGCCGCGCTTGCGATGTTCGGCGAGGATCTCACGAGCCCGGTGGAGTTGACCCTCGCAGCCCGACACCACCCAGGAGCGGCTCGCTTCCATGTCTTCGGCCATACGCTTCATGAGCCAGTCGCCCCGAAGGAAACGGCGCCGCATCCGCGGCTTGCCGAAGATCACCAGGAAGTTGTAGAGCGGGTTCCCCTTCACGACGATGGACTGGTAGTAGCGCTCGACGTCGTCAAAGCCTCGATCAAGGCCAAAGATATGAGTGGTCGCGACGTTGTTGGTGAGTTGCCGGGTCACATAGCCCTGCTGCTTCATGAGTTCGGCCAGGCATGGACGATCCGGGTCTACATCGCGCGTCTGGCTGGTTGCACCATGCTCATGGGGAAGCAGACCCATAAACATCGAGGCCGTCGCCGGAAGGGTCCAGCAGCCGGCCGATCGTGCCTGTGTAAAGGTCGCTCCCCTGCCTGCCATGTACGGAACAGCGGACGCTCCCGGACGAAGCACCGAGTCATAACGAAGACTGTCAGCCACGATGACGATGACATTGTCGGGCTGCTGCGGGCTCATGGACCTCCTGCTCAAGGGGCCGGATTCTGAGCAGGGCGCAGCTTCGTGTCAACCGCTCTTCGCTGCGGACGCGGCGCGCAGCAAGGCACTCAGCCAGACCCCAGCCTGGGCTTTGATGCTGAGATGCGACTGGCGGGCTTAGATATTTTCCGGATCGAGCAGGTCGGAGGGATCACGGGTTGCCGGTGCCTCGATTCGCCCGGTGGCAACGCCACAGGGATCCTCGTCGCTGACAGAAGAGAACTCGTCCAGCGCACCAGGAGCGCGCCGAGTGCGAGCCTGGATGACGTCTTCGAGTGCGTTGCGCATTTGCATCGCCCCGTCGAAACGAACCCCCTCTTCCATCGTGATCACTGGCGAGCAGATGTTGCCGACGATCTCACCCGGCGCCCGCATGTCGCAGCGGCCTCGGGCATTGATGTTGCCGGTCACCGTACCTGCGATGATGACGGTAGAGACGTCGATTTCTGCCTCGATTTCCGCCTGCGGACCAATCTCGAGGGTGTCGGTACTGAAAATCTCGCCGGTAAACTTACCGTCGACTCGTACGCGACCCTCGAAGGTCAGCTTGCCCTCGTAGATACAACCAGGCCCCATGAACGCGTTCAGTTCGTTGCTGTGGGCAGAGCGGATAATGCTCCGTGGCTCCTCGAGGCCACGCGGAATGGTCGAGGTTTCGCCGTTACTGTGGTGGTCGATAGATGAGGTGAAGAGAGGCTCTTTGCGTCCGAACTTCATGTTGGCTCCCGATCTGATTCCGGTCGGTCGAACCCGGCCGCCGGCGTGCTGCACTGCATTCGCTGGATCCACGTGAGGACCCACTGCGAGAGTAAGTGATGCTGATCAGCTAACGCAACGGAAAAATGGGAAAAAGCGCCGATAATGTCGTAATTCTTGAGATCGGATTGTCTCAGCGCTTCAGCAGGAGATGGAGTCGGCGCCCTGCGGGAGAGCCTGGGCACCGATCAACCTCGACCCACGGACCGGACCAGGCTTCCTGAAGATCGTCCACTCCTATGGAGAGCAGGACACGGTTTGCATCAAGGCGTTCCGCCTGTTCCAGCAACTGGGCCGGGGGGGCATAGGCCCGCGCACTGAGAGCCGCGCCCTGCGGCAGCTTGCCACCCGCAGCAAGGTCCTCGACCCGACGGTTGTGAACCACCACGTGTTCGAGGCTCAGGGCGCGCACCGAGGCGGCAAGAAAAGAAGCCCGCTTGCGACGCGCTTCGACCAGGTGCAACTCTCGGTCTGGAAAGGCTGCAGCCAGGACGATCGCAGGCAAGCCGGAACCGGAGCCGAGGTCGAGAAGTGGCTGGGGATCGCTCTCAGCAAGCAGTGGAACCGCCGCCCAGGCGTCCAACAGCCCTTCGGCGAGCAGGTCTTCGCCATCGCGCCAGCCGACAAGCCGCTGCGCGCTGGACCACTGCTGAAGCAACTCGGTCCAGGTCTGCAGTCGTTGCACCAACTCGGCACCGGGATCTCGCAGCGTGCTCAGCGCCCCGCGGATCTGCTCTGCAGTACAGGCCAGGTTGATACGCGGGGTGCGCCTCCGGGGCATCAGGACTCGGCCAGGGCGCTGGACTCGCCGGCCGGATCCTTGAGTCTGCCGGCCAACAGAGCCACCGCGGCGGGAGTGACGCCCGGAATTCGACTCGCATCGCCGAGGGTCGCCGGCCGCTCCCTGCTGAGCTTCTCGACCAACTCGTGGCGCAGGCCGGGCAGGCCCTCGTAGCGAAAGTCCTTTGGAAAACGAAGGTCCGACAGGCCGCGGAGCTTACGCAGCGAATCGTGCTCGCGGCCAATGTAGCCCTGGTAACGACATTGAATCACCACCTGAAGCGCTTCGTCCTCTTCAAGCTGCGGGCCGACGAGATCGAGGCTATCGCATAGATCGGAGTAGCTAGCTCCGCGACGCTGAACCAGGTCGGCGATGCTGCTCGGTCTCGACAGCGGCGCCTCACCGAGCCCCTCGAGCCAACGGTCCACGGCCTGCCCGGGGGCAACCCTGGTACTTCTCATCCAGCTCAGCGCACCTTCCACCTGGTCCCGACGGCGACAGAAGCTCTGCCAGCGCTGCTCATCGACCAGGCCAACCTCGCGACCCCGCTCGGTGAGGCGAAGGTCGGCGTTGTCCTCGCGCAACAGCAATCGCCACTCAGCACGCGACGTGAACATCCGGTAGGGCTCGCGGGTGCCGCGCTGGACGAGATCATCGACCATGACGCCGAGGTAGCCCTCGTCGCGCGCGACGACGAACGGCTCTCGTTCGTGGATCTTCAAGGCCGCGTTGATGCCGGCTAGCAGGCCCTGGCCGGCCGCTTCCTCGTAGCCGGTAGTGCCGTTCACCTGGCCGGCAAGGTAGAGCCCTTCGAGCATGCGACTCTCCAAGCTGAGACTCAGGTCACGAGGGTCGGCAAAGTCGTACTCGATCGCGTAGCCGGGCCGCACCACTTCGACGTCCTCAAGTCCCTCGATGGTACGCAGGGCGGCCAGTTGCGTGGACACCGCCAGGCTGGTCGAGAAACCGTTGGGATAAACCTCGGTAGTCGCCAGCCCCTCGGGCTCGAGGAAGATACGGTGACTATCCCGCTCCGCGAAGCGCACGATCTTGTCTTCGATGCTCGGGCAGTAGCGCGGGCCTACTCCATCGATGCGGGCCTCGTCGCCATACAGCGGCGAGTGACAAAGGCCGTCGCGAAGCACCTCGTGGGTGCGGGCGTTGGTCGAAGTCACGTAGCAACGAACCTGGGGAAGGGACGATGGAGGGCCGACAAAGGAGAAGCGACCGCCAGGATGGTCTCCATCTTGAGGTCGCACCCTGTGCCAGTGAATCGTGCGACCGTCGAGGCGAGGCACAGTGCCCGTTTTGAGCCGTCCCAACCGGTGCCCGGCATGCAGGAGTGAGGCACTCAGCCGGGTTGCTGCCGGCATTCCTCCACCGCCACCGGGCCGCTGAAGAGCTCCCGTGTGGGTACTGCCACGCAGTCCGGTGCCGGTGGTCACGATCACCGCACGACAATCAATAATCGAACCATCCGCCAGGACGACGCCAGTGACCCGGCCATCGTGCCACTTCAGCTCGGTGGCCTCGGCCTGGATCACCTGCAGACCAGGCTGACCGGCCACTCGCTGCGCCATGCGCCGCTGGTACAGGAAACGATCGACCTGGGCACGGGACGAGCGTACGGCGAGCCCCTTGCGGGTGTTGAGGTACTTGAACTGGATGCTGGTCGCGTCGGTACAGAGAGCCATCTGGCCACCCAGTGCATCGATCTCGCGAACCAGGTGTCCCTTGCCCTGCCCGCCGATGGCTGGGTTGCAGGGCATCCGCGCGATACCGCTGGCGAATAGCGTCACGAGCACGGTGGAAGCGCCGAGCCGAGCCGAAGCCAGGGCGGCTTCTACGCCGGCGTGTCCTCCACCGATGACCACGACGACGGCACTCGCTGAATTGCGCTTCGATGCTGTACTGGCGACTGTGGGCACGTAGACTCCGCTCCGTTCTGCGCGATGCGGCAACCTACACGATGGACACCGTTCGTCCACCACTCGGCGTTGCCACTACTTGCCGATACAGAACCGCTCGAACAACTCGTCGAGCACCTCTTCGGACTCCCAGCGACCCGCAAGCTCTTCCAGAGCGCGGCCTGCGCCGCGTAGGGCTACGGCAGAAAGCACCGGCTCCTCGTCGCCATGGGCCTGCGCTTCGCGCACCGAATCGAGCGCTGCTGCCAGTGCCCGCTGCTGGCGACCCGTGTGCAGGACAAGCCCGTCTCCGGGCAGCTCGGTCTGCACCTTTGCAACCAGGCGGTGTCGTAACCTGTCGAGCCCGTCACCACGGGGTGCGCAGGTGAGCAGCCAGCCCTGCTCCTGCAGACCCTGGCGCTGCCCTTCATCGATGCAATCACAGTGGCTGGCAACCCAGACGGAGGCGTCGCAGTCAACAGCGGTCTCGGCACCTGTGCCGAGCAGAGTGCGTGCGTCACGCACCTGCAGCACCACGTCAGCACGTTCGGCAGCCGCGTCGCTGCGGGCAATGCCCTCCGCTTCGATGACGTCGCCGGGAAGACCCAGGCCAGCGGTGTCCTCGAGGCGAATCGACAAGCCACTCCACAGCACGGTCTCGGAGACCACGTCGCGGGTGGTACCGGCTCGTGACGAGACAATCGCCCGAGAGTGGCCGACCAGGCCATTGAACAGGGTGCTCTTACCAACGTTGACGGGTCCACGCAGGACCACCGAGGTACCCGCCACGAGGCGGCGACCGGAACGAAAGGTCCTCAGCAATTTCTCCATCTCGACGACCAGCTGCGGCAGTCCAGCAAGTTCGGTCTGCAGCGATCGCTCGTCGACCTCGTCGGGAAAGTCGACCAGTGCCTCCAGGCCTGCCGCCACCCCGAGAAGGGCGTCTCGCCAGCAGCCAATCCGCTCGGGAAGCTCACCCCCCAGGTGACGCCTGGCAACCTCCAGGCCCGCCTCTCCCTCAGCTCGAACCAGCGCGTCTGTTGCCTCGGCCTGCAACACCGACATCCGCCCATTCTGCACGGCGCGGCGGGTGAACTCCCCGGCTCGGGCTAAGCGAGCTCCAGCGGCACACAGGGCCGCCTGGACCCTCTCGAGAAGTAGGGGGTTGCCGTGCAGGTGGAACTCGACCAGGTCTTCACCCGTATAGGACGAGGAGCCGGGAAACCGCACGACAAGGCCTCGATCAAGCTCCTCGCCGCTGCTGGGATCGAAGACTGAGCGTAGATGCATGCGCCGAGCCTGCAGGCTAGCTGCTGCCTGTTCGCCCAGGCTCCGCTGCAGGATCTCGCCCAGCTGCTCTGCGCTGCCTGAGAGGCGGACAATGCCCACCGCCCCATGTCCGGCGGCGCTGGAGATCGCGACGATCGGATCCTCCAACAGCGAAACAGCCTCGCGGAGGAGACGCTGCGAACCGGTCATCAGGCGAACTCCCAGGCCTGCTAGTCGGCAAAGACCTCGACGTGACGGGCGGAGCCATCCCCCACCGATCGGGAGCTGACGCCGGCGCTGTCCTTGACCACCGTGTGGGCAAGATGGCGCTCATAGGAATTCATGTCGCCGAGCACGATGCTGTCTTCGTCGCCGGAAAGGATTCGCTCGATAGCCGCCCTGGTCTCGACCGAGATTGCCTCATCTCGCTCCTCATCACCGGGGCGACGGCCGCGACGACCGCCTCGGTCCCGGCCACCGTCACGCCCGCGACCGCCGTCACGCCCGCGACCACCCCGGCCCTCGCGGCGACCCCGATCGTCGTCTCGGTGGGGTGCTCGTGACCGGCTCCGGTAGCCCTCGATGTCGAGGCTGATGGACTCGTCGGAATCTTCGTCGAGCAGAGCTTCTTGGATGAGCTTCTCGAAGGCTTTGAGATTGCGGCCCTCCTTGCCGATCAGCAAGCTGCCTGCATCCTCGCACTGCACCTCGACCGTGACCTTGCCGCTGCCCTTGACCGAGGCTCGGACCTTGCCCTCCGTGCCGAACTCCTGGAGGCACTGGACCATCCATTCGCGGGCATCTTCGGCCAACTCTCGGTTCGCGTTGCGACCGGCAAGCTCCTCCTCGCTGCACATGCCCGCGTCGATCTGAACCGTATAGGCACCGCCCCGGAAGTGCTCCCGAACAAACTCGTAGTTGATGTCCTCGGCTCCCTCGGCTCCCAGTTGGGAAGTGGCGGCCGCGATGGCCTCGTTGAGTGTCTTGGCCTCGATCTTGATGGTCTCGCTCATGTCGTTCCTCGCTCAGCTTTCGGCCGTTGCCTTCTTGCCTTTACTGCTCTTATCCGCGCCGGGAGCAGCCTTGCTCACAGCACCCGGTTCGTCGTCGTTGGATCGGTGGATCAGCCACTGCTGGCCGATACTGAGAATGTTGTTCACCAGGATGTACACCACAAGACCCGCCGGCAGGGTGAACATGATGACCGAAAAGAACACGGGCATAAAGCGCATGATCTTCTGCTGCATGGGATCGGCGGACGCCGTCGGCGTCATCTTCTGCTGCAGCCACATCGTCACCCCGAGCACCAGCGGGAAGAGGCCCAACGGGTCGCGCAAGCTGAGGTCTGCGAAGTACAGGAAGGGCGTCTGGTAGAGCTCGACGGAGTTCCACAGCACCCGGTACAGGGCGAACCAGATGGGCATCTGCAGAAACATCGGCAGGCAACCGCCGAGCGGGTTGACGCCGTGCTCCTTCCAAAGCCCCATCATCTCGCGGTTCAGGGCCTCCTTGTCATCGCCATGCTTCTCTTTGAGCTTCTCGATCTCCGGCTGCAGCTTCTGCATGCCCTTCATCGACCGGTAGGCCTTCTGTGAGAGAGGAAACAGCGCGGCCTTGATGACCACAGTCAGCAAGATGATGGAAATACCCCAGTTGCCCACCGCCGAGAAAATGAACATGAGAAACGCGAGGATCGGCAGTGCCACAATGCCGAACATGCCGAAGTTGACACTCGAAGCCATCTTCAGGCCGGCGTCCTCGAACAGGTCGAGCTCCTTGGGGCCCATGAATAGTTGGAAGGACGCCTGGTAGCTCTCGCCCGGCTGCAGAGTGCGCTGCTCGCCGACGAAGACCGCGGCGTATCGTTGCTCGCCAGGCGCCTGCTCCATGACGAGCCGGCCGGCGAGGGGCTCCTTGGGCTCCAGGCCCACCAGGAAGTAGCGGTCACCGACACCGAACCAGTCGATCGCACCTTCGAAGTCGAGGCTCTTCTTGTCGAGCTTGGCCGGGGCGACTTGCTCGACGTCTTCGCCAACCTGGGCCCAGACCTCGGATTGCGATCCGAAACGATCCCCGGTGGGAACCATGTGGTCGGCCACCCCAATCGAAGGCAGCAGTTCCACCGACTGAGTACCAATGTTGCGGAAGCTCACCGTGTATCCCACCAGATAGCCAGTGGTCGGCAACTCATAGCGCTTGGTGACCTCGACCTCGCCGCGACGGGTGCTGAAGGTCAACAGGCCCGGCTGCTCTTTGATCTGGTAGTAGCCAACATCCGAGGCGATGCCGTTGTCATCGACGCCAACCGGCGTCAAGACCTGGCCATCGTCACCATGAATAATGTCTACGGCTCCGGTCTCCGGCAGGTTCGGCCAGCCCATGTCGAAAGGTTCCCAGGAGAACCCGTTCTTGAAGCCGGACAGCAGCCAGGTAGGCAGCCAATCCAGTTCATAGGCACTCTGGTATGCCTCCACCTTGATGCTGGTGGGAGTAGCGCCGTAGTTGGACCAGCGGCTCGTCAGTCTCCGGTCAGTACCGGTGCCCGTGTCCGACTCGTCGAGCTCCCCCCAATGCCGGTCGAGGGTCAGCGGTGCAACAGGCGGAAGCTGGGCAACAGGCTGCTCTGCTTTGACCCGAGCGGAGTCATCATCGTCGGCAGGCTGGCTTTGCTCAGCGAGCGGGGTCCCCTCGCTACGGTCCCCAGGCAAGGCTTCACCTTCCGTAGCCATGATCGGCTCGGCCGGCGGAGCTGCGACTGGTTCGAAGACGAAGCTCTGGAAGACCCACAACACCAGCACGGACAGAGCTACCGCTGTCAGGACTCGCTTCTCGTGCTGTGGATCAGGGGGCTGCGGCATGGTCGGCTACGGGCTCTCGACGAGAGTGCTGTGGTGTTCGGCATCGTGATCGGTACGGAGGCAGTGGGTAGTCAAATGGGAGGCTGCTGTCAAATCCGAGGGAGCATCTACCTGCCCGTCCAGGCGGGGCACGGGATCGTGACCGCCGGCGTGAAATGGGTGGCAACGGCCAAGTCGACGCAGCCCCAGCCAGCCACCGCGTACAACCCCGTGGCCCTCTATGGCCTGCATCATGTACACGGAACAGGTGGGCTCGAAACGGCACGCCCGAGGAAGCAACGGCGAAAGAAACCGCTTGTAGCCACGTAACAGCAGGAGAAGCAGCGACTTCACCGATTTCGTCCGTTCTTCTTCTCGAGCCAGCCGGCCAGCTCATCGAGTTGTGCTTCTACCTCGCCGAGGGGAAGCTCTGCGGCTCCGGGCCTCGCGATCACCACCAGATCCCAGCTCCCTGGGATCTGTGCCTGTCGGTGACGAAACCAGGTACGCACCAGGCGTTTGACGCGGTTTCGGTCGTGGGCCTTGCCCACCCTCCTGGAGACCGTCAGTCCGAGGCGACTATGACCGAGCCCGGTGGCGGCCCATGCAATGACGAAGTGGCGGGTCCGAAAGGCCCTCGAGTGCTTGCGATGACGCCGATACTCACCGCTCTTGCGGATTCTCAGCGGTCGTGAGAAGCCTGCGCTCAGATCTACTTCTTCCAGGTGCCCACAGCGATTCGCTGACGGCCACGCTGACGGCGGCGAGAGAGAATGTTGCGTCCGGTCTTGCTCGACATGCGCAAGCGAAACCCATGGGTACGCCGACGGGATGTGTTGCTCGGCTGAAAGGTGCGCTTCATGGCCTGCTCCCCAAGAACTGAAATTTCTCAAAAGGCGCGCAAACATAGGGAAGAACCGACCCCCTGTCAACAGTGGGCTTGTGCAGCCAGCTCAGGATCAGAGCCTCCCCATATATGAGGTGTCGCGCGCGACTGATCCACTCAGTGGATCCACAGCACCGCCGTTCGCACTTTGTTCGGTATCCTGGATCGGCGGACAAAGTTTTTTTACCCCTTGACTCCCCAGATGCCGGGATCCCGGATCACCTGATCGAACAGCTTCAACCCCGTAGCCTATGCGCCTTTATGGCGCGTTTTCCCACGATCGGAAAAGCTTTGATTTGTAGGGATTGGGACGTTTACAAGCCGAGAGGATCTCGTTTATTACTCGTTGAGAGTCGTCCTTCGGGCTGGCGACTCGACTTCAAGTTCAAGCTCGACACTACACAGTAGGATGACTCAATTGCTTTTTTCCCAATGGGAGGAAGTCTGTGGTCGGGTGCGCGCAGTAGAAGAAGCCTTCTACCATGACCCCTGGCTCGATCGGATTTCCTTCGTTTCTTCAGACGACGACACTCTCGTCCTCGCTACGCCGAATCGACTCTACGTGGAGTTCATCCAGGAAAACCTGGAGCCTCTGCTGCTTGCCCACCTGGGTGAGGTCACCGGCGAGACCTACCAGATCGATTACCGGCTGGACGCCAGTCTGGAGACCGGCAAGCACCCCCCTGTCAGCAGTGAACTGGTCACCTCAGGAAATTCGGACATTCAGGCGCCAGTCGTCGACTCGCCGGGCCGCTTTCGTCCCAATCCCCGCAAGACCTTCGCCTCGTTCATCGTCGGTGGTGGCAACCAGTTCGCCGCGGCTGCAGCTCAGAACGTCGCTGACTTCCCCGCCAAGAACTACAACCCGCTGTTCATCTTCGGGGGCGTTGGCCTCGGCAAGACCCACCTGCTGAATGCCATCGGCAACCGCATGCTGGAGCGTGACCCCAACTCGCGCCTGGCCTACATGTCTGCCGAAGATTTCACCAACGAGATGATCCACGCCATTCGCTTCAAGCGTATGGATGCCTTCAAGGAACGCTACCGACAGGGTTGCGACGCCCTGCTGGTAGACGACATCCAGTTCCTGGGCGGAAAGATGCAGACCCAGGAGGAGTTCTTCCACACCTTCAACGCCCTGCACAACAGTGGCCGGCAGATCGTGGTGACGGCAGATCGCTATCCCAAGGACATCGAAGGTCTCGAGGAACGCCTGCGCTCCCGCTTCGACTGGGGCCTGGTAGCTGACATCCAGCCGCCGGACACCGAAACCAAGGTCGCGATCCTACGCAAGAAGGCGGACGAAGAAGGCATTGAATTGCCCCACGACGTCGCGTTCTTCGTAGCCCGCCATGCCGCCTCGAATATCCGCCTCCTGGAAGGCACGCTGACCCGCTTGCTGGCGATGAGCAGCTTCCACGCTGCACCCATCACCCTGGACTTCGCCCGCACTTGTCTCGAGGGCTACCTGCAGGTGGAAGACCGACAGATTTCGGTCGATACCATCGTCAGTGGCGTCGCCAAGTTCTTCAACGTGAAGGTGCAGGACATGAAGGGGCCGCGGCGTACCAAGCAACTGGTCCTGCCGCGCCAGGTCGCCATGTTCCTGGCACGCCGTCACACCAGCCTGTCTCTACCCGAGATCGGCAAGCACTTCGGCGGCCGAGACCACACCACCGTGATGCACGCAGTCAAGAAGATTGAAAAGGCTCTGGAAAAGGACGATGGCTTTCGACGCAAAGTCGAAATGGTGCGTAGAACTACCGGCTTGCCCGATTCCTAGACTTCACCACCGGAACCACTTCCACCGACCAAATGACTCGATCCCTGTCACCGCCGAGGTGGCAGGCTCGCCCCTGCCTCGAATCAACTGTGGAAATCTCGGTGGAATGACTGTTGAACGCCAAGTGGACGACGTGTTAAAAACTCACCTCTTCACTGAGATGGTCGTTTTTCCACCGGCAAGACTACACCGTTATTCACCGGATATTATAACTAAATATCCCCTTTACTTTCAGGTAGATACGAGACTTTTCCACAGAACTTGTCCTCACCTATCTACTACTTAAGAACAAGAACTACTTCTTGTTCTCTTGATCATGGAAGCCCTCCAGCCTCTGACAGGTTTCCTGGAGCACTGAGACCGTAATGGAATTCCACATCGCCAAGGATGAACTGATTAAAGCCTTGTCTCGAGTTCAAGGAATCGTCGAGAAGCGTTCGACCAATCCAATCATCGCCAACGTCCTGCTCGAGGTGACCGACTCCGGTATGAGAGTGAGTGCGACTGACACCGAGGTGTCCTTCGTGGGTCGCTACAGCGCCGATTGTGTCGAGGCAGGAAGCCTCACCCTGGCTGCCCGACAGTTGTTCGATATTGCCCGGTTGGCACCCACCGACATGGTTTCATTCAAGCTTCCTACGGGTAGTGCGCAGATGGAAATCACCTCGGGAAAGGCCAGCTTCAAGGTGCTTGGCCTATCTGCTGAGGACTTTCCGGCCATTCCTGATCCCGGCGAGTTGCCGGGCATCAAGCTTGAGAGCGGGGCGGTCAAGGCCCTGGTAGACAAGACCTTGTTTTCCATCTCGTCGGACGACACCCGAACTGGCCTGAACGGTGCTCATGTAGAGGTATGTGAGATCAACGGCCGCTCGCTGTTGCGCTTTGTTGCTACTGATGGTCACCGCCTGAGTATCTCCGGCCAACCCTTCGCAGAGGCCAGTGAAGCTGGCCTTCGCTCGGTCCTACTGCCCAAGAAGGGCCTGGCGGAGTTGCGTAAGCTTGCTGATGACGGCGACTCAAGCGCCGGTCTATGGGAAGTGGCCTTCACAGACACGCAGGCTATTTTTCAGCGGGACAACATCGCGTTCTCCATGCGCCTGCTTGAAGGCGACTTTCCCGACTACACGCAGGTCGTACCAAGCCAATGGCAGCGACGCCTTGTGGTGCAGCGGGAGGATTTACTCCAGGCCTTGCGCCGGGTTTCCATTCTGGCTCCAGAGAAGTCTCACCCGATACGCTTTGCGATCGAAGAGGGACAACTGGTGGTAGTGGCTCGTCAGCCCGAGGCAGGTGAGGCACGTGAAGAGATCGAGGCACAGATCGAGGGCACTGACCTCGCGGTCGGATTCAATGCCCGCTATTTCCTCGATGCGCTCTCGGTGATGTCGGTGGATACCGTTGCGGTGGAGATGGGAGACTCGCTGTCTCCGTGCCTGGTCCGGCCTGGTGAAGGTGACTCCGATGAGTCCTTCGTCATCATGCCGATGCGTCTCGAGTAGCGTCGGCAGCTCCCTGTACGTCAGTCAGCTGCGCCTGCGGGATTTCCGCAACCTCGAGGCCGTTGATCTCGAGTTATCGCCCGGGATTTCCGTCTTCTGGGGCGACAATGCCCAGGGCAAGACCAACTTGCTGGAATCAGTCTATGTGCTCGCTACCCTGAAGTCGTTTCGGGGAGCCCGCAACGGTGAGTTGATCCGTACTGGAGCCGAACTCAGTCGAGTTTCCGGGCAACTGGTTAGCGACGACTTGCCGCGGCGTTGCGAAGTGGAGATCAGCTCTCGTGGCAAGCGGGTGAAACTCGACGGCAAGGGACCTCGAAGCCTGCCAGGCTATTTCAAGACCATCAAAGCGGTGTCCTTTGTTCCCTCGGATCTCAGGCTCATCGACGGCCCCCCTGAAACTCGCCGCAGCTTCCTGGATCGGGCGGCTTTCACAATGGATCCGTTGTTTCTCCAGATCGCCCGGGACTACCGCGAGGTGCTCCGTCAGAAAAACGCCCTGCTTCGCCAGGGACGGCGCGGAGGCTCGCAGCTGGCTCCTACCCTGCTGTCGACCTGGAACGAGCGTCTGGTGGCTTCTGGGAGCCTCCTCGTGGCGCGCAGATTGAGTTTCCTCGATCAGTTTGGTCCGGTGCTTCGGGAAGTGCACGAGAAGATCACAGGTGCTGCCAGGGGTCGGGCGGAAATTGCCTATCGAGGTTGTGTGCCTGCCGAGGCGGCGAGGGACGGCCGAGATGCCATCGCCGCCGCAATGACGAAGCGCTGCGCCGAGGTGGCAGAAGAAGAGATTCGACGTGGCTACGCCACCTGGGGCCCGCAGCGGGATGACTGGCAACTCAGCGTTGCGGGAGAGGCATTGCGTCGTTTCGGTTCGCAGGGACAGGTGCGCTCTGCTGCCCTGGCGCTGCGGGTCGCCCAGATCGTGCTGGTGCGGCGCCAGCTGGGGGTCTGTCCGTTGTTCCTGCTCGACGATGTATCGAGCGAACTGGACCCACACAGGAACCGCCAATTGATGGATCTTTTGCGGGAACTCGAGGCGCAGGTTCTGATCACCACGACTGAACTCCAGAACCTTCGCCTGGAGAAGCGAGATTACGAGTCGTGGAGACTGGTAATGGGAACGATCAGCAGCTAGTATTCCCGGAGTCCAAAAAGACTCAATTAGGTGTTTCTCGCGCGCGTGCTCGTGCGTGAGCAAGAGGCGAAGACCGTCCAGTCAGCCAGCAAGGAATAGCGCACATGAGTGACAAGGTGGATAGCAGCGGCGAGAGCAACTACGGCGCATCTTCAATCCAGGTCCTCGAGGGCCTGGAAGCGGTGCGGAAACGGCCCGGCATGTACATCGGCGATACCGTCGAGCGGGGTCTCCATCACCTGGTCTACGAGGTGGTCGATAACTCCATCGACGAGGCCCTTGCCGGCTACTGTACGAAGGTCGATGTCGGCATCCATCTCGATGGCTCGGTGTCGGTGGAAGATGATGGCCGCGGCATTCCTACCGGACTGCATCCCAAGGAGGGGATCCCAACGCCCGAGGTGGTACTCACCAAGCTGCATGCCGGAGGCAAGTTCAGCAACGACAGTTACAAGGTCAGCGGTGGCCTTCACGGCGTCGGCGTGTCGGTGGTCAACGCGCTGGCGGCCAAGCTACGGCTGGAGATCTTCCGTGAGGGCAAGTACTACGAGCAGGAGTACGAACGGGGCAACAAGGCCACCGAGTTGACCGTCCTCGGCACCAGCACCAAGCGCGGTACCAAGATCACCTTCACTCCCGACGACGAGATCTTTGAGATGACGGAGTTCAGCTTCGACATCCTCAGCAAGCGGCTGCGCGAGCTCGCTTTCCTCAACCGTGGCATCAAGATCAACATCCACGACGAGCGCGACGATAAGCGTCACAACTTCGAGTACGAGGGCGGAATCGTCTCGTTCGTGCAGCACCTGAGCAAGAACAAGAAGCCGTTGCACGAGGATCCGATCTATCTACACGGCACCAAGGACGACATCGAGTGCGAGATCGCCATGCAGTGGTCTACCGCGTACAACGAGACGACCTTCTCCTTTGCCAACAACATCAACACCCAGGAGGGCGGTACCCACCTCAGCGGCTTCAAGGCGGCTCTGACCCGTACTCTGAACTCGTGGGCCAATGACCAGGGTCTGCTCAAGAAGCTCAAGGACACCAACCTGCAGGGCGATGATATCCGCGAGGGATTGACCTGCATCATCTCGGTCAAGATCCCCGACCCCCAGTTCGAGGGCCAGACCAAGACCAAGTTGGGCAATAGCAACGTCAAGGGAATCGTCGAGTCCATCGTCAACGAGCAGCTCGGCTACTTCCTGGAGACGACCCCTGCAGTTGGCAAGATCGTAGTGGAGAAGGCGGTCGAGGCCTTTTCGGCGCGCGAGGCGGCCCGCAAAGCGCGCGACCTGGCGCGGCGCAAGACCGTGCTCGATGGGGGGGGGCTGCCGGGCAAGTTGGCGGACTGCCAGGAGAAGGACCCTACCCGTTGCGAGGTGTACCTGGTCGAGGGTGACTCCGCCGGTGGTTCTGCGAAATCAGCTCGGGAACGAAAGTTCCAGGCCATTCTGCCGCTACGGGGCAAGATCCTGAACGTCGAGAAGGCGCGCTTTGATCGCATGATCTCGAGCCAGGAGATCATCACCATGATCACCGCCCTGGGCACAGGCATCGGGCCTGACGAGTTCGATCTCGAGAAGCTCCGGTACCACCGAGTCATCATCATGACGGACGCCGATGTCGACGGAGCCCATATCCGCACCCTGTTGCTGACCTTCTTCTTCCGTCAGATGCCCGCATTGGTCCACGGTGGCCACCTCTACATAGCCCAGCCGCCCCTGTACAAGGCAAAGAAGGGCAAGGGCAGGGCTATTTACCTCAAGGACGACAAGGCACTCACCGACTACCTGTTCGAGCGCAGCGCCAGCGAGTTGGTGGTGGAAGCCGAAGGCGGCAGTAAGCGCATCGAGGGCGACGAGTTGCTGGCATTCCTGTCGGCGCTTCGTTCCTACAAGAGCCTGCTCCAGAAGGTGTCCCGGCGATCCGACAACCGCGTCGTACAGGCTTTCATTGACTGCTACGAGGGCAAGAGCGCCGAGGTCCTGCGTGACAAGGCTGTAATGGAGCAACTTCTCGCTGAGCTGAAAGCGAGTCTCGAGAGCCGCTTCCGGCCCGATGATCTGCGCCTGACGCAGTTGGACATCAAGCACTCTGACGAGTTCGATGCCTGGGAGATCCACTGCCGCACCCGCCAGGGCGGCGTCGAGCGCCAGACCCACATCGGCTGGGAGTTCATGCACGCCGGCGACTTCCGCCAGGTGCAGGCCCGACACGAGGAGGCAAATGCCCTCGGACGCGCTCCGTATCGCCTGATCCGTGCCCGCGGCGAGCCCCTGGAATTTGACGCTCAGATGGCGTTGTACAGCCACATCGACAACGAGTCGCGCCGTGGTTACGACATCCAGCGCTACAAGGGTCTCGGCGAGATGAATCCTGAGCAGTTGTGGGAAACCACCATGGACCCCACCGTACGGACCTTGGTGCAGGTGCGGGTCGACGACGTGGTGGAAGCCGACGAGATCTTCACCCTGTTGATGGGTGACGAGGTCGAGCCGCGGCGCAACTTCATCCAGAGCAACGCTCTGAACGTACAGAACCTGGACGTCTGAGCTGTGGCTTCCGACAACGCAGCATCCCGGATCCTCGGAACCGGCTTTTACGTACCGCCACGGGTCGTCAGCAATGACGAACTGAGCGGTTTGATGGATACCAGTGACGAGTGGATCCGGCAGCGCTCGGGGATCGAGGAGAGGCGCTACTCGGGTCCCGAGGATACGCCGGCGGCAATGGCCGAGAAGGCGTCGCGAGCAGCCATCGAGGACGCCGGCCTGGAGCTGACGGACATCGACACCATCCTGGTTGCGGGTCTCAGTCCGGAGCATTTCTTCCCCGGGACTGCATGCTTCCTGCAAGACCGGCTGGGGCTGCCCGGCACGGCTTGCATGGACATCCGCAACCAGTGCACGGGCCTGCTCTACTCGCTGGCGACAGCCGATGCTTTCGTGCGCTCCGGACAGAGTCGCCGGGTGCTTGTTGTGGGTACCGAGGTGCACTCTACTGGCCTGGACTTCTCTGATGCAGGACGTGATGTGAGCGTGTTGTTCGGCGATGGCGCAGCGGCCATGGTGATTGCTGCCAGTGACGAGCCAAGTCGCGGTTTTCTGGGCCACTGCCTGCATGCTGACGGCAGTGGTGCGAGGCACCTGTGGGTGCCGTCGCCGGGCTCGTCAATCTTCCCGTTCCGTGCTCCCGAGTCGATGTTCGAGGATCGCTCGGTTTATCCGCAGATGAACGGCAGGGCGGTGTTCAAGAACGCCTGCACTCACGTCCCGGCGGTCATCATGGAGACCCTCGACAAGACCGGCTACAGCCTCGCAGACGTCGATTTGCTGGTGCCTCACCAGGCGAACATGCGCATCAACGAGATGATTGGCAAGCAGCTGGGCTTCCCGCCGGACAAGGTGGTGCACAACATCCAGCGCTACGGAAACACCACCGCCGCTTCTATCGGCATTGCCTTCCACGAGGCCCGCGGCGACGGCCGGATCGAGGAGGGCTCCCTGGTGATGTTGGCAGCCTTCGGTTCCGGCTTCACCTGGGCCGCATCCCTGTTGAGGTTCTGACCCTGCTCGATCTCTCGCTACGGCGCCTGTATTTCGTCACCGGCAAGGGTGGCACGGGCAAGACTGCAGTCTGCGTGGGTCTTGCCCGGGCCTTGGCTCGTCGTGGCCGACGCGTTCTGCTGCTCGAGGTCGACGCGCCCAGGCCCAACCTGCCGTCTTACTTCGGCGGCGACTCGAGCTACGAGCCCAGGGTGCTGGCGCCGCGCATCGAGGGTGCCAACATCGACTTCTTTTCGGCGCTGCGCTCGTATGTCGAGTCGGTAGTGCCGGTGAAGAGCATTGTGCGTCTGATTCTGCGCAACAAGGTGGTGCGGATCTTCCTCAGCGCGACTCCCGGTGCGCGTGAACTGGTAATCCTCAGTCGCATCTGGGAGCACTCGTTCGAGCCACGCTGGGACCACATCATCGTCGACCTGCCGGCATCGGGGCATGCCGTGGCGCTGTTCCGCTGTCCTTTTCTTGCCCAGCAGACCTTCGATCGCGGCCCCCTGCGCAAGCGCGCCGGCGAGATTGCCGAGCGCTTCACCGATCCCGAGGTGACCTCGCTACTGTTTTGCTCGCTGCCGGGCGAGATGCCCATCAACGAGACCCTCGAGACCCGTGCCGAGATCGAGAAGATGGGGCTGCCGCCGCTGGGCGGTGTGCTGCTCAATTGCTATCCGGATGAGAGGTTCACCGAAATCGACGCGGAGATGCTGAATGTCCTGGCTGGGCTTGCTGAGCCGGTGTCTATGCCGCCGCGGGTGGGCGACGTGGTCGAAGCGGCTCGCGAGGTACGTCGTGAGCAGAGCCTCGCTGATGATGGCATGCGACGCCTGGCCGAAGACTTCGGTGAGCACGTAGAGAGCCTGCCCCTGTTGCCGGGCACCCACTCGCAAGTGGCTGATGCACTGTCTCTGATCCTCGCTGAGGGGATGCAATGACACAGGGCCCCAGCGTTGCGCAGCAGGAACTGCTGACTGCCATCGAGGAGCGCAGGCTGGTGGTCTGCGTCGGTAGCGGCGGTGTCGGCAAGACCACCACCGCCGCGGCCATCGCCATTCAGGCCGCTATCCAGGGTCGCAAAGCCATCGTAGTGACCATTGATCCGGCGCGCCGGTTGGCCAACTCGCTGGGGCTCGAGGCGCTGGGCAATGACGAGCGCGCGATTCCGCTGGAGAAGTTCACAGCCTGTGGCATTGAGCCCAAAGGCAGCCTGCACGCCATGATGCTCGACACCCGCAAGACCTTCGATGAGGTGATCTGGCGAGTCTCGCCCGACGAAGAAACCCGCTCCAAGGTACTCGGCAACAGGGTCTACCGGCACATCAGCGACACCCTGTCGGCTTCCCACGACTACATGGCGAGCGAGAAGCTCTACGACCTGCACCATGGCGGCCGATATGACCTGGTCGTGTTGGACACGCCGCCCATGAAGAACGCAATCGACTTTCTCGAGGCGAGCGGCAGGTTGTCGCGCTTCCTGGACGAGAAGGTCATCGGCTGGTTTCTGCGGCCTCACGAGCAGGGTCGCAGGCGCGGCCTGCAGTTGCTGTCGGGCACTGGGACGCTGGTTTATCGTCTCCTGGGCAACGTGTTCGGCAACCAGTTTCTCGATGAGATCTCCGAGTTCTTTCTGGCGTTCCGCGACCTGCTCGCGGGATTTCGCGAGCGGGCCGAAGCGGTCAGCAAGCTACTGCGCAATCACCAACTGACGCGTTTCGTGGTGGTCTGCACCCCGCAAAGCACTTCGATGGAAGAAGCTCGTTACTTTCACGCGCAGCTCATTCAACGCTCGATGCCGGGCGGCTTGTTTATCGTCAACCAGGTGGGTCGCTACGCTGGCGCCGAGTTTGCTGACGAGGAGTCGGCTCGCTATCTCGGTGAGTTGGAACGCGAGTGGCTCTCGACTCAGCTTGCCAACCAGCAAGAGGCGAGCATTCCGGGGTTCATTCAGCGCCTCGAGACCCACTTCGGTCGCACGGTGGCGCGCTCGGTGGATGATCATCGCGCCATCGATAATCTCAAGTCCTTTGCTGGGCGCCAGGCGTCGGTCTGCACCGTGCCGCGCCTGGTAGACGACGTCTATGACTTTGAAGGCCTGCTTGCTATTGACGGGTACCTGTTCGGATTGGAGAAATGAGAAATGTCCACTGAGTTTGCCGCGAGCGTCATCGGTATGAACATCGAAGACGAGATGAGGTCCAGCTACCTGGACTACTCCATGTCCGTCATCGTGGGTCGTGCGCTGCCCTCGGCGCGGGATGGCCTCAAGCCCGTGCATCGCCGGATCCTGTACGCAATGTTCCGCGAGGGACTGCTGCACAATCGTCGCTACAGCAAGTGCGCCGGTGTGGTGGGCGAGGTGCTGAAAAAGTACCACCCGCACGGTGACGGGGCAGTCTACGACGCGCTGGTTCGCATGGCCCAGCCGTGGAACCTGCGCTACCCACTGGTCGACGGCCAGGGCAACTTTGGCAGCATCGACGGTGACTCAGCAGCGGCCTATCGCTACACCGAGTGTCGCCTCGAACGCATGGCAGAGGACCTGCTGATCGACATCGACAAGGAGACCGTCGACTTCACCGAGAACTTCGACGGCACCACCCAGGAGCCGATTGTCCTGCCCACCCGGGTGCCGAACCTGCTGGTAAACGGCTCCTCGGGCATCGCCGTCGGCATGGCCACCAACATTGCTCCGCACAACCTCGGCGAGGTCATCAACGGCACCGTTGCCCTCATGGACAATCCCGAGCTGACCAGCGAGGACCTCCTGGAGGTGATTCCAGGTCCGGACTTCCCGACCGGGGGAGTGATCTACGGTGAATCGGGCGCCATCGACGCGGCGACCACCGGCCGTGGGCGGGTCATTGTTCGTGGAGTGGCTGACATCGAGACCGACGAGAATGGTGACGACATCGCCATCGCGATCACCGAAATCCCCTACCAGGTGAACAAGAGCCGCCTGGTGGAGAGCATCGCTACGCTGGTCCGGCACAAGAAGATCGATGGAATTCGTGACATCCGCGATGAGTCGGATCGCACCGGTATGCGGGTGGTAGTCGAGCTCAAGCGTGATGCTATCGGCCAGGTCGTACTCAACCACCTCTACAAGCAGACAGCACTGCAGAGCACCTTTGGTGTGATCAACCTGGCGCTGGTCGACGGGCGGCCACGGGTCCTCACCCTGCACGAGATCCTGAACGAGTTCATCACCCACCGAAAGGAAGTGACCGTTCGGCGCTGCCGCTTCGAGCTGAACCAGGCCGAAGCGCGTGCACACATCCTCGAGGGCTATCTCAAGGCCCTGGACCACATCGACGAGATCATTGCCCTGATCCGCTCCAGCGACGATTCGGAGACGGCTCGTGCTGCCCTGATCGAGCGTTTCACCTTCACCCATGTGCAGGCCCAGGCGATTCTCGACATGCGCCTTGCACGGCTGACTGGATTGGAGCGCGGCAAGATCGAGGCCGAGCACGCTGCGGTGCTGGAAGACGTCACCCGTCTGCGCGCCATTCTCAGCGACGAGTCGCTGGTGCGGGACGAGATCCGCGCCGAGCTGCTGGAGATCCGAGATCGCTACGCTGATGAGCGCCGCACGCAGATCATCGAGGCAAGTGCAGACCTCAGCATCGAGGACCTGATCGCCGACGAGGAAGTAGCGGTGACCTTCAGTCACCTCGGCTACGTCAAGCGGACGCCTCTGCGCGAGTACCAGGCGCAGCGTCGTGGTGGAGTCGGCCGTAGGGGAATGGGCACGAGGGAGGAGGACTTTGTCCGCGATCTGTTCGTGGCCAGTACCCACGACAAGCTGATGGTGTTCACCAGCCAGGGACAGGTCTTCCTGTTGCCGGTCTGGCAGGTCCCCGAGGGCGGACGAGCCGCTCGGGGTCGGCCCATCGTCAACCTCCTGCCGCATGTCAACAAGGACGAGTCGGTGGCAACCGTGCTGGCCATCCGAGAGTTCGATGAACGCTCGCTCGTGCTGGTTACGCGCAGCGGCATGATCAAGCGCAGCAAGCTGAATACCTACCGCAACATCCGCGCCAGCGGCATCATTGCCTGCAGCCTCAAGGAAGGCGACGAGGTGTTGACCGTGCGCTTGCTCGACGATCCCGATGGGTCGCTATTGTTGGCCACTGCCCAGGGTAAGAGCATCCACTTCGACGCAGTGAAGGCGCGCGAGATGGGCCGCACGGCCAGGGGTGTTATCGGCATCCGTATGGGTGATGACGACCACCTGGTTGGCCTGGAAGTGGTGCGTCCTGATGTCACCTTGCTGACCATCACCACCAATGGCTACGGCAAGCGCACCAATATCTCCGAGTACCGCAAGCAGAATCGCGGCGGCATGGGACTCATCGACATCAAGACCGGGGGTCGCAACGGCTCGGTAGTGGCAGTCGCCCAGGTCGAAGACAATGAGCAGGTCATGATCGTTACGTCCGGCGGCAAGGTCATTCGCACCGGTGTTCACGAGGTCTCTGTCATTGGACGAAACACCATGGGGGTTCGCCTGATTCGCCTGGATAAGGACGAGCAGGTGGTGTCCTTTGCTCGATTGGGCGAGCAGGATGATGAAGACGAACTGGAAGATGGCGAAGCAGCTGTCGGCGAAGCCGCCGATGCTGAAGTCGCTGTCGGCGAAGCAGCTGATGCTGAAGTCGCTGAAGCGATGTCATCAGACGCTGACGATGCAGAGTCCGCGGAGCCTGGTGAGGATGACGAGACGGTGCGGATTGAAGATGCAGAGCCTCTGCCCGTCGAGCCTGCGGCTGGCGAGGAAGATGGGGACTAGCTCTACCTTGCGGGCGGTTGCAGTCTCGAGCTTCGCCATCGTGCTGCTGGCGCAGGCGTTGCTGATCATCGGCTGCAGCCACAAGAGGCCAGACTCGGTGGTGGAGGCCGACGCCCTGTTCAGGGCTGGCCGGCTGGAGGCCGCGGCTTCGGCCTATGCTTCGCTGCCAGACTCGGCGGCTGACTGGCGGCCATACGGTGGCTGGCGCGCCGCAGTGCTGTACCGGGACGCGCTCCGCGATCCGGTGCGGGCGGAGAAGGCCTTCGAAGCTTGCAGCAACAGCTTCTCCGCGGACGACTGGGGCTACTCCTGCGAGGTGGAACTGGGGGATCTGCGCCGTGATGGCAGGCGCCACCGGGCAGCGATCGATTCCTACCGCGCCGCACTCGAGCAGCGGCCGCGGGGCCGGTACGCGGAGCACTGCCTTGTAGAGTCGGGGCGCTCGTACCTGGCGCTCGGTGAGTACGAGCAGGCTCGTGTTGAGTGGAAGGAACTCGAAGCAGAGTTTCCGACCAGCAGGATGTTGCCTCTGATCGCATTAGAGCGCGGTCGCTCCTTTGACCTGCAGGGTCACTACAAAGAATCTCTCAAGGCCTATCGCAGCGCACTCGAGCGGTTTCCCGACCACGAGATTTCGGTGATGTCGGCGTTTGGAGTGGCCGAAGCCTACGAGCAGTTGGGTATGCTCCGCGAGGCCGAGGCGGCGTACCAGATGCTGCTCGACCGGCACCCAAACCGTGCCCTCGTCGAAGTGAAGTTGCGCAGCCTCGACGAGCGACGCACTCGCCGCGACCTGCCGCGGGTCCGAGTGCGCAGCAGGGACAGGGCCGCCAAGGCGAAAAAGTAGGGCCGCTCAGCAGAGCTCCTGGCCGCGCCCACCAACCGACTGATCATTGAGTACGGTCACGGGGGTGTTCGGGCTCACGGCGAGCTCGAGCGGCGGGCGACCCTATCTGCGAAGTGTTGGCGCCAGTGTCCGGCGAGCAGTTCGCAGTGGGCAAGCTCAGCTGCCGAGTCGAGACTGTCGCGCTGGTTGTCTAGTCGCAGACGCAGCACCCGCGCGACGGTCCACTGGGGTAGAGATCGTCGCAGGAGTTGCACCAGGTCGCCGGCGCGAACCTCTCCTTCGCGCAGCACCCGGAAGTACCAGCCTGTCCGCGCGAGTACGCCGACCTTCTTGCCCAGGCCCGCGATCTGCCAACGTCGGTCTATGCTCGCGCAGGGCAGCCGTGGCAGCGAGACCTGCAGTTGAGCGCTGCCTACCTGGAACTCGTCGCCAATGCAGACGCCCTGTTCATCAAGGCCACTGATGCACAGGTTCTCGCCGAAGCCGCCCGGCCCCATTTCGGCCATTGCCAGCTCCTCGCGCCAGTGTGGGTAGTGTGCTGCTGGATAGCCGAGTACGCTCTGCTCGAGGCCGCCGTGGACGCTGGTGTTGGCCACCTCGTCGCCATCCAGCCCGAGACTTCGGATCTGCACCGGCCCGTCCACCGGCTCTTTGACGAACGCCGAACGCCAGGGGCCTGCGAAGGGGCCGGAGGGAGCGCCACCGGGGTGAGTCCGCACGGAGCCGACCAGCACAGCTTCCAGCGCCGCATCGGCGGGCAGGCTCATCGACCGCTGCTGGGGCTGATCAGGATGACCAGGTCGTCGCGGTCCAGGAAGCGCTGCTGACGCAGTTGCCTGGCCGCACCGACGCTGGCGCCGGTTGCTGCGGAGCCGGCCAGTCCAAGCCTCTGGGTGATCGCCTCGACTCCCGCTGCGATCTCGGCTTCGTTCACGGCGACCGCTGTGCCGCGGGAATTGCGTAGAGCAGCCAGAGCCAGGATGGATCCGCCCAGGGAGTTGCAGCGCAGTTCACGCGCACAGGTCTTGGCGGTCCTGGTCCAGGGCTGAGCTTCGGACTGGTGCTTACGGAATGCGCTCACAAGGGGTGCGAAGCTGGCGGCCTGGACGGCGACCAGGCGCGGTCGTGTCGGGCCGATCCAGCCCATCGACTGCATTTCGTCGAAGGCCTTGGCGATCGAAGCGAGAGCCATGCCTGAGCCGGTCGGACAGATGATTGCGTCGGGCACTCGTCCTAGGTCGTAGATCAACTCAAAGGCGAGGGTCTTGGCGCCCTCGATGCGGAAGGGTTCCGCCATCGCGCTGAGATCCAGCCAGCCGTCGCTGCCGTTGTCCGGGCTAGCTGCAGTTGGGCTTTCCAGTTCCTGCCAGGCGATCAACTGCAACTCAGCTCCGCGTTCACGAAGTTCCTCGACCAGTTGCTTCGGACTGTCATCGGGAACCTGCAGCCGGACGTCCAGGCCGTGCAGAGACGCATACGCGGCCGCCGCTCGTGCTGAGTCTCCGGCGGAGCGTAGGCAGATGCGGCCGACGCCCAACTCTCTTGCCCGCGCCACTGCCACTGCCAGGCCGCGAGATTCCCAGGAGCCAGACGGGTTCTGGCCCTCGTCCTTGACCATCAGGTGCGGAAGGTCGAGTTCAACTGCCAGCCCCTCACCTGGCAGCAATGGAGTCGCCCCTTCCCCGAGAGTGGCGACGTGGTGTGACTGCAGCGGCGACAGCTCACGGAGCCGATGCAGATGGCTTGGCCGCCTCAGTACCTGGCGCAGGCCGGGCGCACCTCTGCTCAGGTCATAGCGCGCCAGCAGTGGACTCCCACAGTCTCTGCAGGCGCGCTGTACCCGATCGGCCTCGGAGCTCGTGCCGCAGGCGCTACAACTCAGGTCGAGGAGAAGACTCTGCACCTGCGGAGGATAGCCGGAAGCAGCGCGTCGCGGGTTAGCGGAAGCGCAGAGACCAGGGCGAGCCAGCACCTTCACGGCCGGGCGTCGGCACCGAACCGTCGGGGTAGCCGTACTGGGCGCGCTCGCCGCAGTTGGTGGCGTTGAAGTACTCGATCTGACTGGCAGAGGTCTGCACGGAGCCGCTGACCTGAGTGGCGCTGTAGCTGGTGATTCGCACGACAGAGTCTTCGTTGAGGGCGACCGTCTCGCCCTCGGAGTTCAGGCCGCTGACACCGACCAGGCAGCGTTGATCATCGAAGTTGTAATAGTAGTAGCCGCTGCTGCTGCAGTCCTCGCCGACGCCGTTGGGCACGTAGCGACCTGGCCATTCGAACAGGTCGCCGCGTACCAGGTTGACGCTTAGAAAATCCTCGTCGTCGTCGGTCAGGCCGTAGCCGGGCAGTTCGCAGTCCATGCCCGCTTCGCGAGGAATCAGCACGGTTGCGGCACTCGCCTGGAAGGACGGGTAGTACACCGACAGCAGCAATGCCGTGCTGCTGGCCTGGCCACCACCGCTGTCGTCGCGACTGGGTGGGCAGCCCAGCAGAAAGGTTGAGAGCAGCAGCAGCAGTAGCCAGCCGAGAGGCTGCTGTTCAGGGCTGGATCGGGCTCTCATAACGGCTGCCATTGGTCCAGCCTATATTCGCTAAGCCTCGGCTTCAACAGGCGACTATCGATGTCCTGTGCGACGGCTCCGGATGGCGCTTGCCAGCCCCGCCAGATCTGCCATATAGTCGCGGCTCGCCGTCGCCAGTCGGGCAGCGCCCGACCGCCTGTCAGTCGTCCATTCGGCTGATAGAACTGGAGTGGAAATTGAAAGCGGATCGATTCGATTTCTTTCGCAATCTGCTGACCGAGCGACTCGAGAAATTGATCGTAGAGGCAGAGTCTGGTGTTGGTGAGTTGGTCTCCGAGAAGGAGAACCTTCCTGATTCCATTGACCTGGCTACCCACGAGTCCAATCGCGACTTCACTCTTCGGATGCGCGACCGCGAGCGGAAGCTCATTTACAAGATTCGAAAGTCCCTGGCGATGATTGACGAGGGCGACTACGGCGAGTGTGAGGTCTGCGGTGAGGACATCTCCGAAGGCCGCCTTCTGGCACGTCCGGTGACCACCCACTGCATCGATTGTAAGACGGAAGCCGAGCAGCAGGAACGCGTCCGCGGACTCTAGACCGAGCCCGGCCTGGTGGCCTCCAGCCAAGTTCGCACACCTGGTGCATCGGTCGCCGAAGTCGCGGTTCCCGTACCCGCGCCCGGCACCTTTCACTACTCCATTCCCGACAATCTCGTGGGCAGCCTTGCTGTCGGCCAGGCGGTCTCGGTGCCCTTCGGTCGAAGGCGCATGACTGGTTATGTTCTCGACCTGCTCGATGAGGTGCCAGGCGACCGGAAACTCAAGGACCTGTTCGGCCCGGTCGGGCCTGAGGCACTGTTTCCCGAGGATCTCATCGAGTTGTACCAGTGGATGGCCCGCTACTACGCGCATCCCCTGGGCGAGGTCGTTCGAAGTGCCTTGCCCGGCGCGACCCGCAGCGCGACTCGTGGGGTCGTGCGCCTGCTTCCGGCAGGCAGTAGCCGCGCACAGAGCACGGCCGACGACGACGAGGAGCCACTGAATCGCCTGCTGCTTCGGCTCGATCAGAGCGTCTCCGGTTGCCTGGCGACCTCGACGCTGCTCCGCGACAAGAGCTGGACCCGGGCCTTGATCCGGCGTGCCGAGCAGCAGGGGCTGGTGGAAACCGCGCAGAGTGCATCACGATCGGCGCTGAAGGCGCGCAGCGAGGAGGTCTTTCAGCTCAAGGGCACGGCGCGGGCGACGCGGGAGTCCTTTGCTCGCCCTGGTCCGGTTCGTGATCGTCTGATCGACTACCTGGAGCGCTTCGGCCCAATCGGTCGCAGCGAGTTGCGCGATGCCTTCCCCGCGCCTGGTGGGCCTCTCAACCAATTGCGTGCGAAGGACCTGCTGACGGTGACCGAGCGCATCATTCAGCCCGGTGCTGCAGAACAGGTCGAGATCGACCCCGCTGACGTGCAGCCGCGCAAGCCCACTGCCGAACAGAAGGTGGTGCTGGACGAGGTGAAGGCTGCGCTCGAAGCGCGGGCCTTTGCCTCGTTCCTGCTGCATGGGGTGACCGGTTCGGGGAAGACCGAGGTCTACCTGCAGGCCGCTGCCCATGTGCTCGAACGGGGTGGTACCGCCCTGCTGCTGGTGCCGGAAATCGGCCTGACTCCGCAGTTCCTGGCTCGTTTCCGTGCTCGCTTTGGTGAGCGGACGGTGGCCGTGCTGCACTCGGGACTGACCGAGCGGGAACGCTTCGACGAGTGGCTGCGAATTCGCTCGGGCGAGGCAGCACTGGTGGTGGGGCCACGCTCGGCGGTGTTTGCGCCAGTCGAGCGATTGCGCCTGGTTGTCGTCGACGAGGAACATGATGGCTCCTACAAGCAGGAGGAAGGGCTGCGCTACAACGCAAGGGACGTCGCCCTGGTGCGCGCCCGGCGTGCGGACGCTGTGGTGATCCTCGGCAGTGCGACCCCCTCGCTGGAGACGCTCCACAATGCTCGGGAAGGTCGCCATGCCCTGGTCTCTTTGCCCAGTCGCGTGTCCGGCCGAAGTCTGCCCGAGATCGAGTTGGTGGATCTTCGGGAGCACCCGGTCAGCGATCCCGACGCAGCTGCTGCCAGCCTGTCGCCGCCGATGCGCGATGCGATTCAGAGCAACTGGGAGGCCGGTGGTCAGACGATTCTTCTGCTCAACCGGCGCGGCTTCGCGACGACCGTAGTCTGTACCTCCTGCGGCAAGCATTTTCGCTGCAGCGAGTGTGATATCTCGCTGACCTACCACGGTCGCAGCCACCAGGTCAGTTGCCATTGGTGTGGTCAGTCCAGCGTCCTGCCCGAGTCCTGCCCATCGTGTGGTGACCGGGGCAGCCTGCACCTGCTGGGCCATGGCACCGAGCGGTTGGAAGAGGGCATGCTGTCCCTGTGGCCGAGCCTGCGGGTGGATCGCATGGACTCAGACACCACTCGCTCGAGGTCGTCGCACCGTCGTATCCTCGACCGCTTCCGAACGGGCGAAGTCGACGTGCTGGTGGGCACACAGATGGTCGCCAAGGGCCATGACTTCCCGCGCGTCACGCTGGTTGGCGTTCTGCACGCCGACTCGGCCTTGCACATGCCGGACTTCCGAGCGAGCGAGCGTACCTTCCAGTTGATCTCGCAGGTGGCCGGGCGTGCCGGTCGCGGCGATCGACCGGGCCGCGTCCTGGTTCAGACCTGGCACCCGAAGCACCACGCCATCCAACTGGCCATGGAGCACGACTTCGATTCCTTTGCCGACCGGGAGATGCGTCTTCGCCAGGGCCTGTGGTACGCGCCCTTTGCGCGACTGGCGATGTTTCGGGTCAGTGCCCGCCAGGAGCGCACCGGCCAGGTTGCGGCGATGCTATGCCGCGATCGGGTCGAGACAGCTGCCCGGGAGGTGGTTACCGGACCGGCGCAGTTGCGAGTGATGGGTCCCAGCCCGTCGCCCGTGTACAAGGCGCGTGGTCGGTTCCGCTGGCAGGTCATGGTCAAGGCCTGCGATCACCGAACCTTGAGCCGCCTGCTGGCGAGGCTCAGCTTGCTGGTCGATGAGATCAAGAAGCAGGGCGACTCTGCGCGGCTGGTGATCGACCGCGATCCGGTGTCGATGTTGTAGCCGCGCCGACCGGTCTAGAGCAGCGCCACGTCCAGGCAGAGGGCCAGGGTCAGCAGTGGCAGATAGGCCAAAGAGACAAAGAAGAAGCGTTTTGCCCAGGGCTGCTGGGCGGACTTCGACAGGCCCTGGAGACTCGAGGCCAGGAACCAGATCCCCAGGGCTGCCGCTGTGATTCCGTACAGGGGACCGGCGAGATCCTGCCAGACCAGGGCCAGGGACAGGGGCAGCAGGAAACAGCACCAGGCGACTGCCTGAGCCTTGGCGACCCGCGCACCGCGCACGGCAGGCACGGTGCAGATGCCGGCGCGGACGTAGTCGTCGTTGCGAAACAGCGAGATGGCGAGAAAATGGGGTAGCTGCCAGACCGCCAGGATGGCGAACAGCAGCGCCCCGCCGAGGCCGACGGAACCAGTGACTGCGGTCCAGCCCATCAGCGGCGTCGCGGCTCCAGCGACGGCGCCGACCGTCAGCGAGATGGGGGCGTGTCGCTTCAGCGGCGTGTAAAGCAGGACGTAGATCAGCCACGCCGTCACCGCGATGCCGGCTGTCAGCAGGTTGATGGCAGCCAGCAGGAAGATGGACACGACTCCCAGCACCAGGCCAAAGGTGGTGGCAGCCCGTAGCGAGATGTGTCCGCTGGGGAGCGGCCGGCTGGCCGTGCGGACCATCAGCGCATCGCCTTCCCGCTCGAGAACCTGGTTCATGGCGTTTGCCGAGCTGACCACCAGTGTGCTGCCAATCGTCAGCAGCAAGAGCAGCCGAGAGGTGACGGGCTCTGCCTCCGCTACGGCGTGCTGGGCAAATGCCAGGCCGCCCAGTGCCATCAGCAGGTTCATGGCGGTGATCGACGGCTTGCACAGTTCGTACAGGGCACGCGCAAGCGAGACCTCGGTGGTCTCGGCGGTGGCAGCCTCGGAGGCCATCGAATCGCCTGATTCAGGTGCAGTTTCGGACATCTGCGCCGCTTATACACAAGTGTCTATTGGCGAACCAGTTTTTCGATCGCCCGTTCCAGGGGCACAACAGTTCTGGGATATTGCAGCCGATGAATTCACGTCCCGTCTTGATCTGGCTGTGCGTCGTCTACCTGGCCATTGCCGCAATGGTGATGGTGGGCGGCACGGTGCGCCTTACCGGTTCGGGCCTGTCGATGGTGGACTGGAAGCCTCTGATGGGCACTCTGCCACCCCTGGGCGAGGAGGCCTGGAACGAGAAGTTCGATCTCTACAAGGACAGCCCCCAGTACCGTACGGTCAACCATTGGATGGAGCTGCCAGACTTCAAGCGCATCTTCTTCTGGGAGTACCTGCACCGGTTGATGGGTCGACTGCTCGGCGTGTTGTTCGCCTTGCCGTGGCTGGTGTTCGTGGTGCGCGGCACCTTGCGCGGCCGAGACGCGCTGCGCACCGGCGTTGCCTTCGTTCTCGGTGGCCTGCAGGGGATTCTGGGCTGGTACATGGTCCAGTCCGGCCTGGTCGATCGGCCGTCTGTCAGTCACCTGCGTCTCGCCGCACACCTGGGACTGGCACTGCTGGTCGCCAACTACGTGCTCTGGTTGATCCTGCCAGGGCTGTGTGCACCGCCGCCGACAGCGGATAGCGCAGAGGCCAGAACACGACGTAGAGTTCGCCTTGCCGCCCTCGGCCTGCTCGTGCTGGTTTGTGTGCAGGTCCTGTACGGAGCCTTCATGGCTGGCACCCATGCCGGGCGCCTGTTTCCGACCTTCCCCGACTTTGCGGGTAGCTACTGGCCGGCGGGAGTCGGCGTCATGGAGCCCTTGTGGCTGGATCTGCGAGACAATCCCATCACCCAGCACGTAGTGCACCGTGCACTTGGCATCGCGTTGTTGTTCCTGGTGCCGCTGTGGTCGCTGCTCAGCCGAACCGCCATTCGTAGCGAGGGGCAGCGGCTGGCGGTGGCGCTGATGCCGTCCATGGTGCTCGCCCAGGCGGCCCTGGGCATCGTCACGGTCCTGTACTCAGTGCCGACGATTCTCGCCGTTGCCCATCAACTGGGCGGTATGGCTCTCCTGTCATGCGCGGTCTTCACAGTCTTCGTCTTCGGCAGCCGCGAGCGCTGAGAACCGCGCCGCTTCTTCTCCTCGGTCACCTCTTTGAGACGTTTACTGGCCGCCTTGAAGGGTGGCCATGTGTCGATGGCGTTCTCGAACCAGGCGATGGCATCCAGGTCCTCCAACGTGGCGAGCAGGTCGTCGTCGCCATCACCGTCCAGGTCCGCGGCGCAGATCGAGGTGACCTTGTCGACGAGGGTGGTGATCACCTGTCCGG
>CAZBDA010000002.1:0-874 GCA_964490445.1 uncultured Rickettsiales bacterium
CACCGCTTCCACAACGACAGCGACGGTTTCCTCTCCGGCGCCGACTGCGACTGCGCGATCCCGCCCTCGTGCAACCTGCCGCCCGAATCAAACTGCGCCAACGGCATCGATGACGACGCCGACAGCTTCACCGACTGCACCGATCCCGATTGCGCCACGTATCCCAACTGTGCCACCGGGGAGACGGACTGCAGCGACAACATCGACAATGACGGCGACGGCGATGTCGACTGCGACGACAATGACTGCAGCGCCGACCTGGCCTGCGTCGTCACCGGCGACTGCAATCCCATCGATAACATTGCTTGTGGTGATGTGATTACCGGCTCGAACGACATGCAGGGCAGTACCGACCAACAGGACGAGTTCTGCGGCAACCCGCTCGGACCCGGCTGGCACGGCCCCGAAATCGCTTGGCTGTTCACGCCGACCGACGACAGCCTGGTCGACATCACCCTGACCGGACTGAGCGAAGACCTGGACATTATGGTGTTGGTCCAGGATCCCGACGGCTGCGACGAGAATGACTGCGAGGCCTCGGGCTGGAACCCGCCGCCGCAGCCCGAGCAGATGGACTGGTACGCCTTTACCGGCGTCCCGTACTACATCGTCATCGACGGCTGGAATGGTGCCATCTCGAACTTCACGATGACCGTCACCTGCACTCCTTCGTCCGAGTCGGAGTGCGGCGACGGCCTGGACAACGACGTTGACGGCGACACCGACTGTGCGGACCTCGACTGTCTCGGCGACCTCGCCTGCCCGGAGACCAACTGCACTGACAGCGTCGACAACGATGCCGACGGTTTCGCCGACTGTGGCGACCCCGACTGCTTCACTGCGCCGACCTGCCTGCCCGAACTCAACTGCATCG
>CAZBDA010000002.1:974-89351 GCA_964490445.1 uncultured Rickettsiales bacterium
ACGCCGTCGACAACGACCTCGATGGCGATACCGACTGCGCCGACAGCGACTGCGCAACGGCGACCATCTGCCTGCCCGAAACGGATTGCAACGATGCAATCGACAACGACGCCGACGGCGATGCGGACTGCGATGACAGCGACTGTGCTGGCGACGCGGTGTGCGTACCCGAACTCAACTGCATCGACGCCGTCGACAACGACCTCGATGGCGATACCGACTGCGCCGACAGCGACTGCGCCACTGACCCCAATTGCGTCACTCCGACCACCGAGATCTCGTGCACGAACAGTGTCGACGATGACGGCGACGGCGACGTCGACTGCGACGACACGGACTGCGCTGGAAACCCGGCCTGCCTGGCCTGTAGCCCCAGTTCCGGCACCTTGTCCTGTGGCGACGTGGTGCTCGGTGACAGCTCCTCCGGTTCGAACGCACAGGACAACTACTGCGGGGGCGGTCTTGGCGGCGGATTGACCGGGCCAGAGCAGTACTACGTGGTTAGCTCGGCAGTGGCACAGGAGATGACCGTCACCTTGTCGGCCATGTCCGAGGACCTCGACGTAATTGCCCTACTCAGCGACCCCGTCGGCAACTGCCTGCCGGGGAACTGTGTGGCCTACAACCCGGAGTTCGGCACGGACAGCGAGTCCATCAGCTTCCCCCTCGGCGCTGGCGGGCAGCTTCCCCTGGTGGTCGACGGCTGGGCTGGGGTTTCCTCAGTCTTCCAACTGGCCGTGAGCTGCGCACCGACCACCAGCCCCGAGATCTGCGACGACGGACTGGATAACGACGGCGACGGCGACGAGGACTGCTTCGACAGCGACTGTGCTGCCGTACCCTTCTGCAACACCGAGACCCAGTGCGCCGACGGCTTCGACAACGACGCCGACCAGCTCGCCGACTGCAACGACCCCGACTGCTTCGGCACGCCCGGATGCCCGGTAATCCTGTTCTCATCGGTCGACGACGACCCCGCCGACTTCCTGCCCTTCCCGCTGCCAGGACATGCATCGAACTCCGACTGGGAGCAGGGTGCGCCAGACACCAGCGCACAGTCCGGCAACGGTCCGGCCGCTGCCCACACTGGCAGCCTTGCCTGGTGCACGGGTTGCGACAACCAGGCCCAGCAAGGGGGCGAGTTCTTCGCCGCGCTGGTTGCTCAACCCCTGGTCTTCGACCTCAGTACCTTTACCAGCGGCAGCCTGGAACTCAGTTGGTACCACTGGGCGGTGATTCCCACCGGCTTCAACTTTGATTGGGCACGCGTCGAAGTCAGCGACAATGGCGGTTCCAGCACGGACACAGCCTGGGGTCCGGCACCGGCCAGCACCAGCGGCTGGGACTCTGTGACCATCGACCTGACTTCCTACCTTGGCGGCGACCTGAGCTTCTCGTTCGTCTACGACAGCCAGCCCTTCGGCTTCGGCGGTGGCAGCAGCGCCGACGGCTGGTACATCGATGACGTGGTCCTCACCTGGACGCCATAGGGACTCTCCTACAGCGCTTCGCTCGGCCTCAGGTCAGGCCGCATGCGGAGCTGACCAGGTCGCTGAGATCCGTACAGGCGCCGCGTGCCGTGCTTAGGTCCTGCCAGGTGGCTTCTGCCTGCTGAGCGAGAGCCTCGGTAGGCATGGGGATCAACAGCTCGCGGATTTCTCCAAACGATAGATTGGGAGTACCCACCCCGTTAAAGGTGCGCCGGATCTGGTCCCAGCCCAACGGTGAACGCAGTGCACCGAGCACCCACGCAGACGATAGTCCGCGCAGCGAGAGTCGATCCGTAAAGCAGTCCACGACGGCAGGGTGCGGCGCCCCGTCGAAACGGGTGAGGCGATTTCGGCCCAGGGTTCCTCGGCCACAGCGTGGAACCACCAGATCGCCCACTGTGAGCCGGTATCGCGGCGTATCAAAGGGGGCCTCTGAGCGGATCCGCGGACAGGCGGCGAGGTCCACGCCCCAGTCGGCGACCGCGCGCTGAGTAACGTACAACGTCCCTGATGAGGACACCTGGACCGGCCGCTGACCGACCTTGATCGCGCCATAGCAAAGCGTGTCGACAAAGTTGCCCAGGGGCTCCAGCGGCAGGACGCAGCGGTCCACCTGCTCCGTCCAGCGGGGCTCGTGAAACAAGGGGTCCCAACGCCCTGCCTGCTGCAACGAGCCCAGCGAGACGGTCTGGGAACTGCTGTCCTCACCGAGCCGGTGCAGCAAGACCGGTGCCGTGGAATCAGCTGCGCCGGGGTCGGGCAGGACCTGCGAGCGCCGCGACAGCACCAGGAAGCTGGTACGAGCCCTGGTACCCGTGCCGGCAAACGTGTGCTCGGGTAGTTCGGTCACCGACACCAGTTGCGCATGACGCAACACCCAGGCCCGCAGCGGAGCCTCCCGCCGATTACAGAAAAAACTCTCGGGCAGCAGGATCCCGACGGTGCCACCGGGTCGCACCGCCCGCACGAACCGTTCGACGAACAGGCTCGAAATAGGGAAACGGGACAGTCGGGACAGGTCAGCGCGCACCGCTGGCCGGGCACCGCCGTTGCGGTCGAGGCGCCAACACTCGAAGCGACTGCCAAGCAACTTGAGAGCCTCGTCAGACAGGTCCCGTACTCCCCGGCCGCCGTAGGGAGGATTTCCGACGGCCGCCACGAAGCGTCCCTCGAGGTCGCCCACCGGGAGCAGGCCATTGGCCACCTTGATGCAGGAGCCGGCCGGGCCGGAAGCCACCCCAGCGTCTATGTCCAGACCGTGTAGTTGTCCGGGAGAGGATGCACAACCCGCCGCGAGAGCGGCCGCGAGAAAGGAACCGTCACCGCAGGCGGGATCCAGAATCGGTCCGCTCGCGAGCCCCGGCAAGCCAAGCCCTTCGAGGTCCCGGCGAGCCATGCTGAGCAAAGCCGTCGCGGTCTCCACTGGCGTGAAGAACTGGCCACGTGCCTTGCGGACCACTCTGCTTTGACTCGGCGTCGTGGAGAGCACGTTGCGAGCTTATCCCGTGTCCTGCCCTCGCCGCCACGGCTGGGCAGAAACGCAAACGGCGAAGGATCCAGAATCCGACAGCTAGAATGGCTCGATGCAAGTCCCCAGACACCAGCGCATAGCCGACCACCCACCGCAGTCGCCCTCATTGCGCCTGCCGCGCGGTGAGCTGGTCGACCAGCTCCTGGCTGACCTGGGATCCCGCGGAGTGGCGGTGCTCCAGGGTCCAGGGGGCAGCGGCACTTCCTGGGCGGCGTGGCAGCTGGCCGAACGATGGACCGGCCCAGTCACCTGGGTTCGACCAGGGATGTGGCTGCATTTCGCCGACCTGCTGCGTCCCCTGTGGAACGGAACAACACCACCCGCCGAGTTGCAGACCGCACCCTGCGAGCAGGTCATCGACCTGGTGCTCGCACAGTTGCTCGAAACTGGCGGCCTGCTGGTACTGGACGACCTCGACCCCTGCTTCAGCTCCGGGGTCGCCGGCGTGCCCGACCCGGAACTACGCCTGTTTCTCGCTGCTCTCGAGACTGGCGAATTATCGGGCAGCAACGCAGGCGTCCTGGTAACAGCCCACCAGGGGCCACCGTCGTTGTCGGTGCCCTTGCGGCTACTGCCCGCCCTGAGCATCAAGGATGCCGAGAAGCTCTCGGGGCGAAGCTGCTCTGAACTACCCTCGGGCTGGCTGCGACGCCCCGGTGCGCTGGCACTGCTGGCGCACCTGCCACCGGGCATAGAGTTGCCAACGGACCCATCGCACCCGTGGCCGGAATTCCTGGCCAGCTTCGCCGATGCCTGCCTGGAAGAAGTGGAGCAAGAAGTCCTGCTGACCCTTGCACTTGCCCGGAGACCCACCACCGCAGATGCGATTTCGGTAGCCAGTGGAGTGCAACTCAGCACGGTGGACCAGTGTCTCGAAAAGCTGCAGGGGCTCGCACTGACGGAGGACCTGGAGGGAGGCTGGCGCTGCGGTCGCTACGTGGCATCCGCGGCTCGCCGGTTGCTGCCCTCGCGTCTTCCCGGGGTCCTTCCGACCGCCTTGATGCAGCGACTGGCTGGCTACTACCTGCGCACTGGCCAGGCCCCTGGGCAGGGTTGGCAATCTCTCGACGAAGCCAGCACAGCGAGACTCGGATTGCGCTACGCCGTTGCGTCCGGCGACGGACGAATGGCCCTGCAGGCCCTGCTCAAGCGCCGGGCGTTGAACTCGGTCGAAAGCCTCGAGGCCTGGCGCTCCCTCCGCGATGACCTCAGCCTCGCTCTGTCGGTTCCGGGCACCGGATTGGAGCAGGAAGAGGTCGCCCGTGCCTGGCTGAGCCTCGCCGATGCCGCGACTCGAATCCGCGACCACGACACCAGGGCCCCGGCCCTGGGCCGCGCGCTGCCCCACGCCCAGGCCGCCGGAGATGCGGACCTGATTCGCGACATTCACACTCGTCTCGCCCGCCACTTGCTGTTCACCGGCTCCACGCGGGAGAGCTTCGAACACACCAAGGCAGCACTACGCGGTGCTGTGCGCGCCGACGACACCGAGGCGCAATGCGATCTGCTCAACATGTCCGGCTCGCTGCACCTCAAGGCGCACCGACTGACGAAGGCACAACAAGACTTCGAGTTGTCGCTCGCCCTGTCGCTTCAGCTAGGCGACGACCGACGAGCTGCAAGCCGTCGGGCCGGGCTGGGCGGTGTCCTCATCTACCGCGGCCGACTGCGCGCCGCCGAGCAGCAATTGAGCCAGGCGGCAGAACAGGCACTCGAGTGTGGTGATCTCGCCGGCCTCAGCCACCGCCTGCTCAACCAAAGCCTGGTGCGCTCTTTACGCGGGGACCTGCCTGGTGCGATGGCACTGGTGGCCAGGGCCTCAGCCCACGTCGACCCCGGGGCCGCTCGACTCCAGGCGCGTCTGCTCAGTCTGCGCGGCAACCTGCGCAGGATCACCGGCGACCTTGCCGGGGCCGACGACGACCTGCACCGGGGTCGCGACGCTGCCCAGGCAGCGGACGACCGCGACGCGCTGGTGGAGATCCTCAACTCCCGTGGCCATTGGCATCGCAGTACCGGCAACTTCGAGGCAGCCTTGGAGGCCTTCGAGCAGGCTTTGAACAACACCAGCCGGGAGCAGGAAGACTCCGTGCTCGCCGCCTGCGAGTGCAACTACTGGAACGCCGTTGCCTGGCACACGGCCGCCCAGAAGTTGGAGAGCGGCACCAACGACACAGCCCAGTTGCGGGAAGCATGCGCGATGCTCGACCAATGTCACGCGCGCATCCCCGATGAGCCGTTCCGCCCACGTCACGTCACCAGTGCACTGCAGACCATCGAAGCGCACCTGCTGGCCTCGACGCTGGACAGCGTCGCGCCACTCACCCATAGCTACCGTCTACAGCAACTGCTGGACGAGAACCAACGGGACCCGGAGTTGATCGACACAGGCGCGCCCGAAGTACGCGTCTTGCTCGCCTGGGCCCTGGCACTTTGTCGCCGAACAGACGAGGCAGCAGTGACAGCCGAACGCGCGGCTCTCGACGCCGGCCTGGCGGGTCTTGCCACTGTTCAGGGACGGGCCCGAGTACTCCTCGGTGAGGAGCCGGATTCCTGGAACGGCCCAGCGGTCCTGCTGCAGCGACTGCTGGAGCAGGCTAAGTCCGGTCCCCCTCCTCCTTCGGATCGCGAAACAGGCGCAATACCTCTTCACGGACGTCAGGAACAGTAAACACGACCACCACGTCGCCCGACAGCACCTCGTCAGTGCCGCGCGGCACAAACACCGAACGTTCCCGCACAATGCAGGCGATCAGCGCCCCGCGTGGCAGATCGACATACATCAACGTCCGCCCCAGCACCCTGGCCCGACCGGGCACATGCACCTCGAGGATCTCGGCCTTGCCCTGCTCGACCTGGACCACCCGCGTCACCTGTCCGGACCGCACCTGGGCGAGAATGTAGTTGGCGGCGCTGCGGCGCGGACTCACGGCAACATCCACACCGACACCAAGCGCCGCACTGAGGTAGTCGCCGCGGTGGATCAGCGCCATCGCGGTGCCGGCGCCGAGACCCTTGGCAAGGAGCGACGCCATGATGTTGGCCTCGTCGCTGCGAGTAAGGGCCAGGAAGGCATCCACCTCGCCGACATCCTCCTCGACCAACATGGCGCGGTTGGTCCCGTCGCCATGCAGAATCAGGGTCTGACCCAGGTGCGCGGCCAGCTCTCGGCAACGGTCCATGTCCCGCTCGATGATGACCGGCTCGAGACCGTCGCGCTCGAGACGACGCGCGACTTCCAGACCAATGCCCCCGCCACCCACCACCACGATCCGGTCAGCACGCGCCTCGCGAGTCATGCCGAACATCTCCTCCAGCCGTGGGATGGCATCGATGTCACCGACCAGCCAGAGATGGTCGTTGAGCTCGACGTGGTCCCCCCCGTGGGGGATGAGCATGCGCCCGTCACGCACGATGGCGGCCAGCAACACGCCCTTGGGCATGGACATGTCACGTAACTGCTTGCCCAGGTAGCGGGTCTTCTCGCGGACCGCCAGATCCACCACCTCGACACGATTGTCGGCGAGATTCTCGGTCTCCAGAGCACCGAAGCTGCGGATCACCCGGTGCAACTCCATGGCCGCGAGGACCTGTGGATTGATGAGCAGGTCGACGCCAACGACATTGTGGGCAACGCCGCCCTCTTCCTCGTAGTAGGCGCGGTTGGCAACCCGGGCAATCGCCTGTTTCACGCCCAACTGCTTCGCCGTGATCGAGGCAAGCAGGTTCACCTCGTCGCTGGCAGTGGCGGCAACCAGCAGGTCGCTATGGGCCACACCGGCGCTGCGCAGAATCGGCAGCGTCGCCCCGTGGCCACAGACCGTCTGGATATCGGCGTGTTCAGTGGCCAACTCGAGGGCATCGGCGTTGGAATCCACCGCCACCACCCGGTGCCCCTCTTGGGACAGGGTTCCGACCAGGTGACCGCCGACCTCTCCAACCCCGATGATGACAATGCGCACGTCGTCGAGTATGCCAGCTTCGTAGCCCTGCTACTTTGACCGACGTTCCTGCTCGCGGATGTACGCCTCAAATTCCTCGGGGGACATCTTCTCAATGCGGTCACCGGCCTTGAGGTTCGCTTTCTCGAACTCGTCGTCCGTAACGTCCTCGCGGCGCTTCAGCGTCTTCACCTCCTGGACTTCGGTGCGTCCTTCCTGGGCAGCGTTCACGGACACGGGGATATGCAACTCGGCGCGCGCGCCCTGCGGATCCTCGGCGACGAATACCACCTCGCCCGAGAACGCCTCCTTGAGATCCACTGCCCGCACCCGGATCCGCCCATTGGGCTGGACCGAGATGCCCGGCGGACCTCCCTCCACCGACCAGCGGAGCTTGTCACCATCGGGGTCGCTGGCTTTGAGCTGAAGACCATTCAGCCCACGTGCGCTACGGACATCAGAGAGGATGACGGGCTTGGCATTACGCACCTCGATGGGCTTCGAGCTGACCTCCGCCGAGTGCCCCTCGCGGTTCTCGACCCGGGCGGTGAAGTAGACCGTATCGCCACGCTCGAAGCGGCCGTTGCTGGTGAACTCGGCACGCGTGACCCCCGACACGCGAAGGCCGTTGACGTACCAGCTGTAGCTAAGCTCGGCGAACGCGTCGACCCCCTCTGCGACCGATGCGTTGGCCACCAGTGTGTCCTCGACCGTAGGGGTCTGGGGACTGATCGACACCGCCTTCGCAAAGCCGAGCTTGTCCTCCGACTTGCGGTTGGCATCCTCCTTCTCGCGCGACTCGCGCATCTCGGATTCGACACCGGACACGTCGACACCGGCGTTGCCGTCTTTGTGCTGGATGGGCCCGCGCTTCTTCGTTTCCGGGAGATCGCAGCCGACAACGAGGACAGTCAGGGCGAGTAGCAGATAACGCATCGAGGACTCCTTTTCGCAAGCCTAGGTGCTCTTGGGGAGAGTGGCACGCTTCGGCGGCAGCAGCCCGTTGGGCCGCAGTACCATCATCGCGACGAGCACCATGCCAAAGATCAGCATCCGGTACTCCTGAAAATCACGCAGCTTCTCTGGCAGCACCGCCAGCAACACCGCACCGACGACCACGCCGCGCAGTGAGCCCATCCCGCCGAGGACCACCATGCACAGGATGATCGCCGACTCCATGAAGATGAAGGACATCGGATCGATGAAACCCTGGATGTGCGCGAACAGCAGCCCGGCAACTCCCGCGAAGGAGGCACCAATGCCGAAGGCAAGCAACTTCACCCGGGTGGTGTCGACGCCCATTGCCTGGGCAGCAAGTTCATCTTCGCGAACCGCTCGCCAGGCCCTGCCCAGGCGACTTGTATCCAGCCGCGAAGCCACCAGGGCGATCAACATCGCGTAGGCCACGGTCAGCAGGTAGTAGTTGACCTCCTTGCCCCACACGGCCACCGGCTGGTTCGCCAGCAGGGGGCCGAGGAAGTCGAAAATGGGCACTCCCTGGTCCAGCGAGTAGCTGCCGATGCGCGGCGACGGGATCCCCGACAGACCCTTGGGGCCGTTGGTGACCGAGTCCCAGTTGGTCAGGATAATGCGGACGATCTCGCCGAAACCCAGGGTGACAATCGCCAGGTAATCGCCACGCAGACGAAGCGTTGGAAAGCCGAGCACCACGCCAAATAGAGCCGCCAGCACCACCGAGCAGGGCACCCAGACCCACAACGCCCACCAGTATTCGGGGAAGGTGACCGAAACCAGGGCCGAGGAGTAGGCGCCGATGGCATAAAAGGCCACGTAGCCGAGATCCAGGAGTCCGGCGAGGCCGACCACGATGTTCAGTCCCAGAGCCAGGCAAACGTAGATCCCAGCCAGCGTCGCCACGTAAATCCAGTGGTTGTTCTGAAAGCCCAGCGTGAAGATGAAGGGGAACAGCAGCAGGATGGCGACGAAGCCGCCGCGCGAGGCTCTGGGGACCTTGCCGAAAGCTGCCACGACCTGCTCGAGCCGTCCGGTCCGTGCCAGCAGAGCGCGCGCCCCCCAGTAAAGCCCGCCTACGAGTAGCAGGAACGCAACGAAGAGCCCGGGCTGGCGAATGCGGAGGCCGATGACCACCGCGGCCAGCAACAAGCCTTGCAGCAGCCAGACAACAAGCCGGTTCTTCCAGGGGCCACTCACGAACGGGAGTGTAGCGTGGATCCTCCCCGAATAGGCCAGAGCGAAGCTCCCCGGCCGAAAGTCGCTGGGGTATCGTGGGTGGCCCCGCCCGGAGGCCCAAACGGCACCTGAACACCAGACGCAACTCCCCGCACCCGGACGTCCCGTACAGTTCGGCCGTTACGAGTTGCTGGAACTGCTTGGCGAGGGCGCAATGGCGCAGGTGTTCCGCGCCCGGCAACGCGGACCACTGGGCTTCAGCAAGGAAGTCGCGGTCAAGCGCCTTCGACGCGACGTCGCAGGCCGAGACCGCACCGAGTTGGAAGCACTGGTCAACGAGGCGCGGGTCGGCGGACGGCTGAAGCATCCCAACCTGGTCGAAGTCTACGGCTGCGAGGTGGTGAACGGCTCGCTATGCATCACCATGGAGTACGTACGCGGCTGGACGCTGGATCAAGTCCTGTGGCGCTTCAGCGAAGTTGGCGTGACGATGCCTGTCGAGACCGTCATCGATGTCCTGCGGCAGTTGGCCCAGGGCCTCGGTTCGGCCCACCAGGCCCGCGATGAGCACGGCACGCCGCTGGGCCTCGTACACCGGGACCTCAAGCCTCAGAACATCTTCCTGGACATGCTGGGCGGCGTGAAGATCGCCGATTTCGGGCTCGCCAAATCGAACGTAAACCTCTATCGCACCCAGGAGGACCAGGCCAAGGGAAGTCCGCTGTACATGAGCCCCGAGCAGGTCAACGGCGACCCCGTCGACCACCGCTCTGACCTGTTCGCACTGGGCACCATCGCAATCGAGCTGGTCACCGGGCTGTGGGCCTTCGACGGCAGCAGCATTGCCGAGACGCTGGCTCGGGTGCTGGCCGTCGACTGCGACGAGGCGTGGAAGGAACTGGGCAGGTTAGCTCCCGAGCTTCAGCCGGTGGTCGCCAGGCTACTGCAGGCAAAACCAGGCGGCCGCTTCCCATCAGCACAGGCTGCAGAGCAGCAGTTACTGACACTGGCAGGACCCGTAGTTACCACCACCCATACCCTGCCGCTGGTACACGCCTTGCTCGGCCACAGCAACCTGCCGGCGCGGTATGCGCAGTTGTCGGCTGCATTCCGGGAACGGGGCATCCACTACACCGACGAGAGCGTGATCGACGAGGATGCGACCTGGGATCAGCTACCTGCTCTGGGCCGTGGCAACGCAGGCCGGAGTGGGCAGAGCCCTGGCGACCCACCCGACCCGGCACACTCACGCACCCGCTTCATCCGGCTCGCAGTGCTCGTTTCCGGGGGCCTGCTACTAATCGCAATGGTTGCCCTGCTGAAACCGCTCGACCCGCTACGAGGCGGTCCAGCCCTGGACGCACCGGTATTCAATAGTGCCATCATCCGTGCTGAAGGGGACCGGCTCGCAGAGGTCGGCCCAACACCGGCTCTGGAGTCGGCGGCGAAGGACAAAGCGACGAGCGAGACAGCAGGCCCTGAGCGCGGCTTGGTCCATCAGCCGATTTCTGCGGCGAGGCTCTGGCAGGACATCACGCTCACCGCCCAGGTGCAGGGACCCGGCTCCTGGCGTGTCACTTGCCACTACCGGCCGGTACAGGGCGCCGACACCAGTTGGCACACCGTCGCCCTGGGGGCTGGAGACGACGGGCAATTCACCGTCGACATTCCGGTCACAGAGCGGCTTAGCGAAGGAATGCTCTACTTCCTCGAGGCCGACGACAAGCGCAAGGGCCAGCGACTGACCCTCGGCAGCACAGAGCAGCCCTTCACAGTCCGAGTCGAGTAAGAGGCAGCAGCGAGTACTGAGATCAACGTCCGAGCAGTCGGGCGGCAACCCGAGCAACTCGTGGGTCCGGATCCGAAAGCAACTCCGCCAGGTTCGGCAGCTTCACGGTGGCTGACTCGTCGATTCGAGACAGCGCCCGCAACGAGTGCAGACGGACATCAGCCGAAGGGTCACTGAGCAACGGCAGGAGCGGGCCAAACGCGGCGCCGACCTCGCGCCAACCGAGGGCACGGGCAGCCATGGCACGAACTCCCGCATCGGCATCGCGGACAGCCTTGAGCAGTTGGTCGGCGTAGTCAGCACCATCGCTACGCCAACCCACCGATCGGCAGGCCTCAGCGCGGACGCTTGGGACGTCGTCTCCCAACCCGAGTGCGATCCCCTGCCCTGCCGGTGCAGCAGCAGCCCGACGCATCGACCACACCAGCGCCTCGCGCACATCCGGCATTGCCTCGTCGCGGAGCAGCCTTGTATTGAGTTGGTCCCAGTCCGCGCGCAGGCCGATCAGCGCCGAGGCCAGGGCCGCGCGCAGCTTCGGCGACTCACCGCCATGAAGGAGGCGCTCAACAACGGCTGGACGAGCTGCCGGATCCCGGAACTGCGCCTGGGCAAAAATGGGGCGGCCTGCGCGGTCGAGGACAGGGGCAGCAGCACTTACCTCGGCGAACAGCGCCCGCCGATGCCGCCAGCCGAGGATCACCTCGCTCTGCTGGCGAACCCGCCAGTCCGGGTGCGAAGCCAGGGCCGCCAGGGCCTCGTCAGCCACGAAGCCATCACCGCTCAGCGTATCTCTTTGCAGCGAGTAGTCGGTGCTGGCCTCGTGCAGGCTGAGCAACCTCTCGCTGAGACCACCCTCGGCAAGAACACTCGCAGGCGCGAGCGACAGAGCCAATGCCGCCACCATCGCGGCGACAACAAAAGGAGAACCGGGCCTCGCGAGCAGCGGCAGCATCAGGGTTGCTCCTCCAGCAGGTGCCCGGCGACTTCCCACCAGTTCGCGGACGGCGTGCGAGTAGCATTGCTGCCGCAGTGCACTTCGCCCAGGCTCATGTGATAGACGGACCAGTTGTCGACGAAATGAAAATCGATGTACTCCGGCATCATCTCTTCGACGTGCGCGATGAAGGGATCTTCATCCTGGCCGATCGAAGTTTGTGCCGTACTCCGCATGAAGGGATCTGCGAGAAACACGTCGGTCCGGTCCCCGCGATTGGTGACGAACATGTTGGCCATACCCGGAATCAGCGCCGCCACGTAGCCACCACAGCCGGGGGGCTCTTCGAACAGCGAGGGCATGCGCAGGATGTCTTCCTCTTCGAGGGCGAGCTCGGACTTGACCTGCTCGAGTAGCGGGTCCAGGTAGTCCTCCTGGAGTTCCTCGTTCAAGTAGCGGATGGCGTTGGAATCGAGGAAGTCGTCGACGTAGTCGAGATCGTGGCCCCCAGGGTAAGGCAGCGCATAGCGCGGCAGCGGAAGGTTCGGATCCATGGACTCCAGCAGGTCCCAGGCTGCACCCGTGTCGGACCACACAAAGCGAAAGCCCTTGGGCGACGTTGGGTCCGGAACGAAGGAGCTGACCTCGTCGATGTGGCTTACGCAGAGCCAGGTCGTGTCGATGCGGAAGGGATTCTGGACCGCCTGGCTGGCCAGGAAATCGGTGAGCTCTTCGTCTGGATGAAGTCCGTCGTCACCACCGAAGTAGATCCGACCAAAGGGATAGTGAACACCGTCTACGGTGACCGGCGGGCTCACTTCGAGATTCCCGAACGAGTCCAGAGAGTTGACGGACGAGGTGTCACCCCAGGTCATCACGACCCAGTCAGGCTGCTCCAGTTCGTCCTCGGGGTAGCGGTCCAGCGGCCGGTCGCGAATCGAATCGACGACAATGTCGTTGCGCAGCCCGGGAGCAGTGGTCAGACCGAACTGGAACTCGTCCTGTACCCAGGGATCTCCGCCGTAGGTTGGCCCATCGATTGGCGTGAACATGTCCCCGAGTACGTCCTCGAAGACTGCGAGCATCTGCTGGTTGTTGTAGTTCGGTCCCCCGTCGGAATCGAGTACCCAGACCTCCTCGGTCTCCTGCAGGTGGTGATTGAGGATCAAGGGCGACGAGGTCAGGTGAATCCGATCGGACTCGAGCACTTCATCCCCCTCGCGCCACTCCAGGGTCAGCGTCGCCCGGACGAGGAACTTGCGAAACTCCAGCCGGTACTCGATGTCCTCCTCGGCCGCGTGGACGCGATGCTCCTCGACGTGGCCACCTTCGACCTTGCCGAGGGCCACCCTGCCATCGCGCCACAAGCGCAGGTCACCCTGGTCGCCGCCCAGCACCAGGTAGATTCTCTGGCCTTCCTTCACGCCTGTGAACACGTCGGCCTTCAGCCATAGCGACGCCAGGTCGTTCTCTTCAGCGAGCAGCTCACCCTCATCCCAATCCACGCGGCCGTTCTCGTTGTCGTCATCGAGATTCGGGATCCCCACGAAGCCCGGAAAGGTGTGGCCCGCGCCTTGGGGATAGGCATCGGGGAGCGTGATGGTCACATCCGGCTGCGGACAACCGACGAGCAGGAGCCCAGCCCACAGCAATGCCAACCTCACGCCTGAACGCGGCAGCGGAAACTCGGTACTGGAGTCACCGATCGACATCAAGGTGCCCTCTGGGATTGCGGGTTTGACCAGAGCGTCGCCGACGCCTGACGAGGCACAACACGACAGCGGCGAAAGTATAGGGCAGCCATGGGGGTTTGTTCAGGAATTGTCGTGCCCGGTTCGGTCCTCTACAGCCCAGTAGTGCTGCTTCATACAGAACACCGACCCACCAGAAAGCAGAAACTCGCTCGTGTCGAGTCCGAGGACTTCGAAACCTCGCTCGGTCAGCCAGTGAGTGACCCGCTCGGAGCCCTGCTGCATGAGGACGTGGCGACCGTCCGGGCTGTGGCCGTTGCAGGCCATCCGCATCGCCTCCTCCTCGGTGACCGCCAACGGTTCCTCGAACAAAGTCTCCAGCATCCGCAACCCGTTCTCGTCAAAAGCGTCCGGGTAGTACAGGGCGGTCTCGTCATCCAGCACCGACAGGCAGGTATCCAGGTGATAGAAGCGGGGATCGGACAACTGGAAGACCACAATGGGCAGGCCCGTCCAGGCCTGCAGGTACCGATAGGCCTCGGCGCTGCTGCGTGGCCCGACCCCAGCGTACAAGAGCGCCCGACCCGGGTGCCAGAGAGCATCGCCACCACCCTCGAAGGAGGGCACGTGAAAGGGGTTGAGCCGCTCGATGTGCAGCCCGGCAGCGGTCAGGAAGTCGGCGACCTGCACGGTCTCGGCCTGCCGCCTGCCCCACTTCATGATGGAGACCACAGCCCCGGGCTCAGGCCCGAGCAGCCCCGCCGGAAGGGGCAGAGCCTGGTTTGCCGTGAACACGAAGTCGGGAAGCAACGGCACACCGGGCAACACGTCGACGGGAACCCCCAACGACAGGTAGGCATCGTGCAGACTCTTCCACTGACAGCGAGCGGCAAACCTGTCGACCCGCCCCAGGTTGCCGTCCATGTGGGGATTGATGACGTACTCGACGTCGAAGAACTCCGGATCAGCCATCAGCAGCCGGTCTGGGCGCGGCAGTACCGGGAGGTCTACAAGTCGAAAGGAGACGCCCTCGGCGGTGGTGACCAGTCCCATGGCCGAAGCGTCAGTCGGCTGCTCCACCCCGGATGCTCCCTGCTCGCCTTAGTCGGCGATCACCAGCAGCGGGTAGGTGATGTTCTGCGTCTTGCCCTCAAACGGCGGGAAGCGCAGCGCGTTCACCTCGCGACTGATGCAGGTGTCCAGAGCAGTGCCTGCGTAACGAGACGTGGTAACCCGCGCTCGAGAGACCTGGCCGCTGGGAGCGATCTTGAACTTGACGTAGATCTTGCCGGACAGGTCCGGGTCACGGGTTTTCTGCGAGGTAATGCATCGCTTGATGGATTTGTTGCTGCCGATGATGGTCTTGATGATGAAGGGGTTCGGCGCACCACCCGACGACTTGCTTCCAGAGTCCTTCTTGGCACGCTTGGGCTGCGAGGTGCGTGGGGTCGACGAGGAGCGATCAGCCGACCGGGAGGCGACCGGTTGCTCAGACCGCCCGGAGGCGCTACGACGCTGGTAGCTCCCGTTAGAGTCACTGCCGGCGATCTCGTCGCTGGGCTGGTAATCCCGTCTGCGCGAACTGGCCTCACGGCCCGAGTGCGAGCCGCGCCGTTCCGGCACCTTGTCATCAAGTCTGCTCGCCGAGGCCGTTTCCTCGAGGTCTTCCAGGTCGGATGCTGACAGTCCAGGCATCACCGGCTCACGGGCCTCGCGGCGAGTTTCACGCTCGCTGCGACGGCTGGAGCGCCTTTCGGCCTCGCGCTTCGCAGACGACTCGGATTGCTCCTTCCGGCTGGACTCGGAAGCGGCGCCCCGCGCCGGAGTTTCAACCTCTTCGGCGGGCGGTGTCGCGACCGTGGAGGGGGTGGGCGTAGCGACCGCACCGCTACCACCTGCAACAGACGCCACCTGCACTGCGGGCCGCGCGGAAGTCTCAGCCTGCAGCCCCTCGTCGGACGAAGCTGCGTCGGAACCATCGGAGGGGCTGTACAGGGCAAAGGAAAGGCCTGCACAACCCAGCCCCATCACCACTCCGAGCACCATCGCCGAGGGCAGCTTGGCCGGCCAACGGCCCTTCTCTGTAACCAGGGCAAGGGCCATGGTGCCCGCTGCGCCGAAGCCCGCCAGGAAGTACCCCAAAGCAGCGAGGCGGCCAGGAACCAGGATGATGAGCAACAATCCGAGGAAAGCAACGGCTCCGAGCACCCCCGATGTACCGAGCAACGGCGATCCCTGGTGCTCGACCTGGGTGACGGAGGTGTTGCTCGGCGCAGCCTCGCCCGACGGCGACGTATAGCCCCTACCCATCGGCGACGGCTGGGTCGGGGGAGCCACCGGAAGGGATGGCTGCGATGGCTGGGAGTAGGGCATCGGGCGCTTGGGGCCTTCCAGCGGCATCGCGGGAATGGCTGCTGGGCCGGCGGCGCTCTGTGCAGCCGCAGCACTCAACACCGGACCCGACGGAGCCGGACCCCGGTAGACCTGAGTTTGCGGATTGTCCTTGGCAGGAATCGGCGTCATCACGGCGGCACTGGCCGAGCCGTTTCCGGAAGCCGGCGCAGGGGTTGGCGACGACATTGGCGCCGAACTCGGCGGAGTGCGGCTCGGAGGCTGGTTCAGACCCGGAATCGAACTGCCCACGGGTAGGGTTCGCGCCGCGTCGGATGGAGCGACCGCAACGTCCGCGCCGGCCTGGGCGGCAGGACCGAGAATCGCGGCACTGCTGCCGCCCGAAGCCGAGCTCGGCGCGGAAATAGCGTGCAACTCTGCGGTGAGGCTGCCCAGGGAGGGCAGGCCGCCATTGGTCATCTGCGCTAGCTTCTCGATGTCGTGGGCCGAGGGGGCAGCAGCCTCGCCGCCGTCAGCGACGGGGCTGACATTGCCCTTGAGTGTCGAGCGAGCCGAGGCCGGATTGTGGCGAAAGATCACGATCTTGTGCCCGCAGCGCTTGCACGTGGCCCTGTTGATCTCCTTGACCAGCTTGTGGTCAGCGATCTTGTAGATGGCCTCGCATTTGTCGCAGACGACTCTCATGGGGCTTTCCGAAGATGAGAGAGTGAGCAGAACACCGATCGGCTGGACCGGCGGAGATGGAGATTTCTACGATAGGGCCGCATTTAAGTCAATAATTAGTCAAGAGTTGCCGATTGCTGAGCTCCAGACGATTGTCCGGGCCAAATCGGCGAACTCAAGTTGAGTGCACCCCATCCGAGATGCGAAGCGCATCGTGGGGCAGCCTGCTAGGCTCCTGCCGTGCCGCATCCAGGTGCCAAACCACGCAAGTTCATCGCCGTCGCCGGCAACATCGGTGCCGGCAAGTCGACCCTGGTGGACTTCCTCTGCCAGACCTACGGATTTCGGCCGTTTGTCGAGCCCAACCTGCTCAACCCCTACCTCGACGACTTCTACCAGGACATGTCGAAGTGGTCCTTCCACTCCCAGATCAGCTTCCTGAGCCACAAGTTCCGACTGCACATGGAGCTGATGTCCGAGCCGGCGACCGTGGTTCAGGACCGCACGATTTACGAAGACGCCGAGATCTTCGCCCGCCACCTACACTCCGTTGGCCACATCTCGGATCGGGACTTCGCCACCTACAACCACCTGTACGAGGCGATGCAGAAGGCCCTTGCTCCCCCTGACCTGCTGATCCGGCTCAATTGTTCAGTGCGGGCTCTACGCAAGCGCATCCGCAAGCGCGGCCGCAAGAACGAGCAAGACATCCCAGCCACCTACCTGAAGCAACTCAACCAACTCTATGATCGCTGGTTCGAACGCTATGAACTCTCTCCGGTAGTCGAGATCAACACCGAGAAACTCGACTACATTTCGGATTTCCTGGACCGCCTCGAGGTACAGAACGCCATGGAGCCCTTCTTATTGTGAGCATCACCGTCCAGCTCTGCCGCACGACTGCACTGCTCGGCCTGCTCGCGCTGCTCGTGGCCGGCTGCCCGAAGCAGAAGGAGATCCCACCTCCCGAGGCGCCCCAGGGCGAGGGGCCGATCGACAAGATCCTGGACCTGTTGGAGCGGGACCGCGACGACCTGAGCCTGCCTCGCTCCGAAGAAGCTGGTTACCAGTTACCGATGACCTACCCCGTCGTGGAAGCGGCGCTCTCCCGCCCCCTCGCTGTGCCTCCCTGGGCCGAGCAACTGGGCGCTCGCCTGGACGCTGCTGGCAACGCCGGACAATTGTGGGCGGCCCTGCGGCCGCTGTCGCCAGCGGGATCCGCAGCAGACCCACCACGAGGCGAGACTGAGCAGGCGGTCGCGGGCAGCCCAGAACCGCGCCTGCGTCGCACATCTCCGGCGGCGCTGCCGCGGGACGCCTTCGCAACCAAGCAGGCCGCCGTGCAGACAGAGCAACTCCCAGAGGAGTTCGTCACCCTACTGGTGGAGTTGGCCGGGCTGCTCCAGGACCTCGAAGCCGAAGCCGAGAGCTGGTATCGACTCGAGGGCTTGATCCGCCGACCCAATCGCGCCGCCGAGGAGTTCTTCATCGACCGCTACAGCGGCGAGTTCCGCTTCAGGACCCATCCGGTTGGAGTGCAGCTTGAGTTCCTGCGCAGCGCCATGTTCATCGACCAGCAAGCGATCAGCCGTTCCGCCGCCAGGCTGGTGCTGGAACTTGAGCGCCTTTTGCCGCTGCTGGCAACTGCCGCCAAGGAACTGCCCGACAGCGGGGGCCGCCTGCTGCACCTGCCCACCCGACTCGGCCCAATCATCGTCGGCAGCACCGGTAGCGACCTGCACGAGGAGGATGCCTTCCTGCTCGTTGACCCCGGCGGTGCCGACCAGTGGCACAACAACGCCGGCTCCAATGTCGGCCTCAGCTCTGCCCTTGCGCTGGCCGTCGACCTCGACGGCAACGACCAGTACCGGAGCAACCGTGGCCACAGCCAGGGAGCCGGCTTCATGGGCATCGGCATGTTGGTGGACTGGGGCGACGGAAACGACCAGTACACGGCTGGCGCGCAGAGCCAGGGAGCCGGCTTCATGGGTATCGGCATGCTCTGGGAGCGGGGAGGCAACGACTCCTACCGTAGCTATGGCTTCAGCCAGGGTGCCGGCACCTTCGGCGTCGGCGTCTTGCTCGACGAAGGAGGCGATGACCGCGCAGTGGCCGGCAGCCGTGCCCAGGGATTCGCCTCCAGCGGCGGACTCGGCGTGTATCTCGACCTCGCCGGCAACGACGAGCGTCGCATCGGCACGCCCAGCGGCAAGGAAAACAGCGTCGAAGGTGGCGGCGGACAGGGAACCGCCTGGGGGACGCGTCCCTTCCCCTGGACCAACGATCTCAGCCTGCATGGCGGAGTCGGCCTTCTCTACGACCGTGCCGGCAACGACCGCAATTTCGCACGCGCCTACGGACAGGGCAGCGCCTGGTTCCTGTCGTTGGGCCTGTTGCTGGATCGAGCCGGCAGCGACCAGTACCTGTGTGGCCAGAATTGCCAGGGGAGTGCCGAGCACCTGGCGGCTGCACTGCTGCTCGACAGCGACGGCAACGACCGCTACGAGGGCAGCCAGGACCTCCAGGGCTTCGCCGACGACCGATCCGTGGGGATCCTGTGGGACCGAGGAGCGGGCTCGGATCTGTACCGACTCGCGGAACGGGGCCGCGTGAAACCCGCCGAAGTCGGCCGAGGGCAGGGCTACGCGCGCCAGCCCCACGCACTCGGAGTGCTGGTCGACAATGGCGGCGACGACCAGTACGTGTCCTTTCGGGAAGCTCTCGGCCACGCGGAGCCGACCCGGCACCCGGGTCGCAATCCCACCGCCCTGCTCATCGACCTGGCCGGGAAGGACCGCTACACAGAGGGACAGAGTCGTGCTGGCGCCATTCCCCGCGACAAGAGCACCTGGCTGCAAGGCGACCATGCCGCCGGACTCGACACTTTCGTCGCCTCACCCGGCTGGGACGTTGCCAGCTTCGAGCCGGCAGAAGGCTTTGCCGGGCTCGGTTGGAACCGAGCCCTCCTCGATCCTCCTCCCGCGAATGATGACAACGAGACCGCTGCTGGAAACACCTCCGAAGATTCCTCCAACGACGTCGCCATACCTGCTGACAGCGACCGATTCACCCCCGACGGCGATGCCGTAGCCCGCTGGACCTGGCTGCAGAACCGATACCGAGAGCGCGTCACCACGGAGCCGACAGCAGCCCTGGAAGAGCAGGAGCTTGACCAGTTGCGCCAACTGGCAGGCAGCGACCCGTCGACAAGCGTACGTCGCGAAGCCGCCCGACTCCTGGTCAGCGCAGGCGACACCCTTGGCCTACGGGTGCTCATCGCCTCCCTTGGCCATGCCAGCCAGGACAATCCAGGTGGCAAGCGGGGTACCGGCGAACTGGGCGCATTCCTGAACCTTGTCACAGGGACGGGGCTCCACTTCGACGCCGAACAATGGAGCCGTTGGTTCCAGTCCGAGGGCAAGGATCTGGACCTGGCGACTCGTTGGCCTGCCGTTGCGCTGCTGGAGGCCGCCGCGGCCTCGGCGACGGCCGGCGAGATCGAGAAAATGGCAGACCAGTGCATGCAGGCCCGCGAACTCCTTCCGGACGACTCCTGGATAGACGCCCGATCCGGGGCACTAGTGGGCCACTGGGCCTGGGTACTCGGGCATCCCGAGTCGCACGCGAACCGCAACGCCGACCTGGCAGTGGAGTTGGCAACTCTCTGGACCGTCTGGCACCCCGACACCGCACAATCCTTCATCACCCTGGCCCAGGCCTGGTTCACCCAGGGGGAGTACAAGCTCGCTAGCCTGGCGCTGGACAAGTCGGCAATTCTCGACCCCGACAACATCCGAATGACCGCCCTGCGACGCGCCATGGAGAATCGATAGTGGCCCTCTTTCTGGAAATCGAAACCACGCTCCATTCACTGCCCGAGTTGGCTTCTGTGCTCGATGAACTCGACCAGACCTTCGGCGCTACTGTCCAGTTGAACACCATCCAGGCCCTGGACCTCGACTGTGGGGTTCGCAAGGTCTCCTGGTGTCCCTGGCCGGATGAACGAATCGAGTTGTTCATTGCCGGTGCCAGCACCCGAGGTACCGACATCATCGTCGAGCAGCAGGGCAGCAGCGTGCTGCTACGCGTGTGTCTGAAGGCCCTCTCTACCTGGACCGACTGGCAACTGGGAGTCGAGGCAGCCTGCGTGCTGGCCGATCGTAGCGGTGCCGCAGGCATCCTCTGCAGTGAAGACAGCGAGCAACTGCAGGACCCGGAGACGCTCCGGAAACGACTACTCGATGACGACGAGTTGTACTGGAACGAGTGCGAGGGTGGCGCAATGGGCATTCGCCGAGCGGTAGTCGAACAGGGCGAGATCGTGCGCATCGGCGGCCCAGCCGGACTCGCCGCCATTGGCCCGCGCACCTGGGCAAAGTTCGAGGGCAACCCGTTGGACGGCGAGGAACTGAGCTGTGTGATCCTCGATGCGATGCGCGCCAGTATCGAGGCGCGCGGGTTCGAAGGATTTCACCTCGCCAATCCGATGATTCTCGACGGTCGATCCGGACAGTCCGTGGTCGCCCTGCTGGTGGCCCCCGACCAGCCCACCTTGTTGCGTGACACCGAGTACCTGGTGCTGAGCGAAGACCTCGAGGGTGCCGCCGGAGCGCCGCTCTACATGCTGCCCTACGAGGACATCGACAAGGCATTCCCGGCGTCGGTCGCGTGGCTGGACGACCGCAACTGTGCGCTGGCGGCAATTCCGGCCGCGAGTTGGGCGCGCAGACTCGAAGAGATCAAGCCCATGCTCTTAGAGGTCGACCAACTTCTTGACCAGCGTCCTGTGCCAGCAATCCCTCCTGCCAGCCGCTCCGAAGAAGCCACTGCGACCGTTCGAAAGTCGAGTTCGGTCTGAACAGCGCAATTGTTCTGCTAGCCTGAGCCGCGATGTTTACAGTCGCCAACCTGGGTCGTGTCTGCGACATGCTCGTCTCAGACGGCCTGATGCACGACGGTCAGATCAAAGACGTAATGGTCCGCTACTCCATCCAGGAGAAGCGCATCCTGATCGACCGTCGCAACCACTTGCGCAAAGCAATGGGGGGGCGTCGGGTCAGCTACGAAGTCGGCGAAATGGAGCTCATCGCCAGCTTCAAATTCCCGCTACTCGGCCGGGAAGGACAGAAACTCACCGAGCACCTGATCACCGAGTGCGTGGCTCGCCACCTGGCCATGCCCTTCCTCATCCCGGACCCCACCAAGCTGGACTACAAGTTGATCACCGGCACCTTCCCCGGGCAATTTGCCGAGCGCCACCTGATCATCCCCATCCGCAAGACCAAGAAGAGCGTCACTCTGGCGGTCGCCAACCCATTCGATACCCAGCTGCTGGAGAGCTTGCGGCGCTACACCGGCTCCGATATCGAGTTGGTCCTGGCCCCCAAGAGCGAACTGCTCAAGACGATCATGGAATTCCACGGCTTCAAGAAGTCCGTGGACCTGGCCGCACAGCAGTTCAGCAACGAGTTCGACGACCTGGGGAACCTCGAGGCTCTCTCGAAGATGAAGGCGCTGGAGGACATCGACGCCTCCGATCAGCCTGTGATCCAGGCCGTCTGGTTCCTGTTTAACTACGCCTTCGACCAGCAGGCATCCGACATCCACATCGAGCCCAAGCGGGACACCTCGGAAGTACGGCTGCGCATCGACGGGGTACTGCACCGCATCCACGTGATGCCGAAGCTGGTGCACCGGGCGGTGCTCAGCCGTATCAAGACGCTGGCACGCATGGACATCGCCGAACAGCGGCGACCCCAGGACGGACGACTGAAGACCACCTTCAAGGACAGCGAGATTGAGCTGCGAGTATCGACTGTACCGACGGCCTTCGGCGAGAAGGTGGTCGTGCGGGTGTTCGATCCCGAGGTCCTGACCCAGGAGATCGCACAACTCGGCATGTTCGCCCCCGAGCAGGAGTTGTTCGAGAGCTTCGTGTCACGAACCAACGGCCTGGTGCTGGTCACCGGCCCGACGGGCTCCGGCAAGACGACCACCCTCTACAGCACTCTCCAGTTCCTGTACTCGGCGCAGGTAAACATCACCACCATCGAAGACCCCATCGAGATGGTCCGCGAGGAGTTCAACCAGATCTCGGTGCACAAGCGGCTCGGTATCAGCTTCTCCTCGGCGCTTAGGAACGTGCTGCGCCAGGACCCCGACATCGTCATGGTCGGCGAGATCCGTGACCAAGAGACGGCCGAAGCTGCCGTGCAGTCCTCGCTCACCGGCCACCTTGTCCTGTCGACCCTGCACACCAACGACACGGCAACCTCGGTGACCCGCATGCTGGACCTCGGCGTCCTGCCATTCCTGCTGTCATCCGTATTGGTAGGTGTCATTGCCCAACGGCTGGTGCGCTGCATCTGCGAGCACTGCAAGGTAAGCACCCTGCTCAACCACGATCAGATCATGTCCCTGAACATTCCTGGCGCCGAAGGCCGGGAACTTCGAGTCGCCTACGGAGCCGGCTGCGCCAAGTGTCGCGGCACCGGCTACCGGGGCCGCACCGGCGTGTTCGAAATCATGCCAATCAACCCCCACATCCGCTCCTTGATCCAGCAGGAAGCCAGTGCGGACGCCATTCGCCGCGAATCGCTCGCAGAAGGCATGATCACGATTCGGGAATACGCCATCAAAAAGATGGCCATGGGCGTCACGACCTACGAAGAGGTCGTGCGGGTCACCAGCGAGAACTGAGGCAAACGCGGCTCTCAATCGTCCCCGCTGTCCTCCGCAGCCACGGACTGCTTGTCCTTCAGCTTCTTGAGTTCGACAGTAGCGGCACGCCGAACCTGGCTGTGGGGATCACGCAGAGACATGTCCTCCATGATCCGCAGCGAACCCGCTGAACCGACACGCGCCAGCGCAGACAGCGCATACAACCGCACCTTGAACTCGGCGTGGTAGGCCTGAGTCTGCAGCACTGGAACGGCGCGGGTGTGACCGATGTGGCCCAGGCCTTCGATGGCTCCGCAGCGAACCATGGTGGACACCTCGGGCTCACTCAAGGCCTCCACCAGCGGCTTCATGCCCGCGACACCCCCCAATTGCCCCAGGGTGGCGAGGGCAGCCGCACGAAGGCGGTGCAACTTCTCATCGCCACCGCCGGTCACGGCAATCGTATAGAGCAGACGCATTCCCTGTGCGCCAAGCGCGCGCCACTGGTCACGACTCGCCGAACTGCCGCCTTTGAGGTAGGCAATCACGCGCCGCTCGATCTCGGCGGAGGTCAGGACGGGCGCATCAGTCATCGCCACTGCAACGGTTTCCAAGCGGCTGATGCGAGAGTCAACTACTAGTTCCCCGACCCGGTTCCTGGCTCGGCCGGCTCGCTCATGCCCATCAGCTTGCGGAAGCGGGCATGGCCGTGGAGGCTGCCCAGGTCGGGATCGTGACGGGCAAAACCGAGCTCCGTAAAGCCGAGTTCGATGGCCTGCTCGAGCATGTGCAGGCTCTTGTCCTCGTCGCCGTTGAGGGCGTACAGGCAGGCCAGGTTGTACGAGACGTAGACCGACTCCGGCTCCAGCTTGAACAACTCCTCGAGAAGCCCCCTTGCAACATCGAGGTCATGGCGACGGTAGGCCTGCAGGACCTCCCGGTTGAGTTCGTCGGAACGCTTCCACAACGCCAGTTCAGCGTCTGAAGGAGCCGGCCAGCGGCGCTCGCGACCCGCTACCATCTTCTGGAAGGGCACCGCAGGGCTGTCCTGGTACCAGTAGGCCACTGCGCCGATCCGGTCGGTCCGCTCGTTGTTCGAGCCGTGGTCGAGACGCAACTCGATGGACTCGTCAAAGGGCACCGGGTCCGTCAGGTGAAAACGGTACACGCTGCTGCGCGCCTGGACGCGGTTGCCCTCGTCGAGCGTCGTGCCCTGGAACGAGCCGTTGGTCTTGGACAGACCGAAGATGCTGCCGAAATAGTTCAGCGCCGGGATGGACGCGGGTCCCTTGTTCGGGTCACCGTCCACCAAAAAGTGAACTGCGCCTGTGCCCCAGGCACCCGGCGTGGTGTTCTGAGCTGCTAGCGAGAGGCCAACGTACTGGCCGCGGCCACTGGCACGGAGCACGGTCAACGGCACGCCCTTCTTGGGCGCGGTCTCCTGGCTGTACTGGGCGTGGAAATACAGGGTTCCGTCCGGCAGCGCATCCACGACCCGGTAGTCCACCTCCCAGCGCAGCTGGCGGGTCTCGTGGTTGCCCTCGTTGACGAGACTGATCTTCGCCGACGCCTTGAAGGGCATCTTCCACAGACAGGCAAAGGACCGTCCCTGGGAGTGCACAGCGATGGGCAGCGACTGCAGGCTCTGTCGCACCCCGGGCCCGACCGCAAAAAAGTCGCCGATGGGCGCCTCGACCGAAGGACCTGCAGCGCCATCCCAGGTGATGCGTACCAGGATGTCGCGTGGGAACGTGTCGGCGCCCTCGATGGCAATCCAGAGCCGGTCGATGACGGCCGGCCCCTCGATGTCAGCGATGACTATGGACTCACCCGGGGCCAGTACCGTCTCAGCGCTGTTGTCCGCCGAAGACGCGCGGCCGGGACGGCCCTGGGTCTGCTGCGTCAGCGCATCGAGAGTACCGCCGGACTGAACCTTGACGGCCTGGCGACCCCAACCACCAGCGCAGGCTGAAGCGGGAATGACAAGCAGCAGGAGCAGCGCGAACAAGGCGCTCTTGCGTAGAGCGGTGGAAAACGAAAGCGGCATCAAAGGGGTCTCCGGCGCGAGGGTTCCGGAGCGGGCGCACCCCGGGACGCGCATTCTATCAAAGGCCAGATATGCCGTGTTCGCTATTGGCGACGAGCCGCTCCCGCTCTTCCAAAGCCGCCAACTTGGCCCGTTTCTGCCCACGTCGCTTCCAGGCGGCAACGAGGAACAGCACACTCGCAAAGCCCCAGAATGCGTTCTGACCACCCAGCAGCGGCACCAGGGCATGCCAGATGGTCATCCGCTTGCGCCAGCCCTGCTCCAGTTCAGCCAGCGGCCGGCCGGTAGCAGAAGCGACCGCGGACGGTAGATCCCTGCCAGCTGCGAGTTCCTGGATCATCGCCGACAGGACCCCCTCTCCCTGCCGAAAAATGTAGGCGACAAAGTCCACCGATTGCAGGTAGGCGAGGCGGGCCTGGCGACTACCCGTGGGCCAGCTTCGGGTAATTTCCTCCATCGGCAACAGCGAGTTGGAAACCGCCGCACGAACCAGGACCGCCTGGTCCGAGGGGCGCATCTCGCCGGCGAACAGCATCGCAACACCCTCCTGCAGCCAGCGGGGGGGGCGTCCCTCGTCAAAAACACTGCCCACCATGATGTGGCAGAGCTCGTGGGTAAACGTCTTCTGGATGGGGTCAGGGCCGGTATGAGGTAGCCCCGTACGTAGGTAGATCTCCCTCCGCACCGGCCAGGCAGTGCCCACAGCCCAGCTCGGAGGAGGGCTCGGCTGCAAACGGGAGAAGGACTCGAAGTCGGACGCCAGGATGACGTCGATGTGCTCGGGGATTGGCGTCCCCGTGGCCATGGAAATGTAGTCCACTGTGGACGGGCCGATGTCGGAGATCGCCTGTGCAAGGCCAGCATCGTGGTCGCGGTAGTACATGACCAGGGACTCTGCCTGCAGGCTCTGCCAGCCCGCCCCGCTGGGGGCTTCCGCAGCTGCAGGGTCGGCAAACAGAACCGTGAGGAACAGGGTCCCAGCCGCTGCCAGAATCGGCAGCAGGCCACACGAACTGCGAGACCAACAGGAGCCGTTCAGCCCGCCGCTCCGGTGTGCCAGTCCTGCACCGACTGCACTTCGAAATCTCGCTCGGCCAAAGCTGCGATGCCGGTCACCATGGCATCGGCTGCCGCCAGTGTCGTCAGGCAGGGAATGTTGTACTGCAAAGCAGCCATCCGAATGGCCCGCTCATCAAAGCGGGACGTTCGGCCCATCGGCGTGTTGACGATCAGGTCGACCTCATCGTTCTTCACGTAGTCCACCAGGTTGGGCCGACCCTCGTTGACCTTGTAGATGGCCTGGCAGGCAATGCCCGCATCCTGCAGCGATTTCGCCGTACCGCTGGTGCCAATAAGGTGGAAGCCGAGATCACAGAGACGCTCGGCGATGCTCGGCACCTGCTGCTTGTCTTCGTCATTCACAGACAGGAAGACCGTTCCCCCGGTTGGCACTTTCTCACCGCCTGCCATGGTTGCCTTGGCAAAGGCCTGGCCGAAGGACTCGGCGATGCCCATGACCTCGCCAGTGGACTTCATTTCCGGCCCGAGCAGCGGATCGGAGCCCGAGAGCTTGCGGAACGGCAGGACCACCTTCTTGACGGAGAACATGTTGGGCACCGGCTCTTCGCTGAAGCCGACCTCGGCAAGAGTCTTGCCGACCATCAGTAGCGCAGCGATCTTGGCCAGCGGCACTCCTATCGCCTTGCTCACAAATGGCACTGTGCGGGAGGCTCGCGGGTTCACCTCGAGGGTGTAGAGATTGCCCTCGTGGATGGCAAACTGGGTGTTCATGAGGCCGATCACCCCGAGGCCGCGGGCGAACCTGCGCACGATGTCGCGCATCTCATCGAGCAGCTCTTCGGAGACACCGTAGGCAGGCAGGACGCACGACGAGTCGCCGGAGTGAATCCCAGCCTGCTCGATATGCTGCATGATGGCTCCCACCACCACGTTGCCTTCCTTGTCGGCCAGGCAGTCGACGTCGATCTCTTCAGCGTTCTCCAAGAACTTGTCGATGAGCACAGGGCGGCTGGGATCGATTGCCAGGGCGTCCTGCATGTAATGGCGCAGGCGCTGCTCCTCGTAGACGATCGCCATGCCACGTCCGCCGAGCACGTAGGAGGGACGAACCAGTACGGGGTAACTCAACTCATCTGCGATCTCCACCGCAGCATCAACGCTCAGGGCCGTGCCACCGTGGGGAACCCGAGCCCCCACTTCACGAGCCAGGGCGAGAAACTCATCTCGATCCTCGGCGCGATCGATGGACTCGGGAGGAGTGCCGAGGATCTGGACGCCAGCCTCCTTCAGAGGGACCGCCAACTTGAGCGGCGTCTGGCCACCGAACTGGACGATCACGCCCATGGGCTTCTCGACCTCCAAGATCCCCAGTACCGATTCCAGGGTCAACGGCTCGAAAAACAGGCGATCGACCATGTCATAGTCGGTCGACACGGTTTCCGGGTTGAGGTTGACCATGACGGTCTCGAAACCGGCCTCACGCAGAGACAGGGCGCCGTGGACACAGCAGTAATCAAACTCGATGCCCTGACCGATTCGATTCGGACCGCTGCCAAGGATCACGACGGTCTTATTGCCCTCCTTAGCCCCGGGAAGCTCGCTTTCGTCGCTCTCGTAGGTGGAGTAGTAGTACGGGGTCTCAGCCTCGAACTCCGCCGCACAGGTGTCCACCGCCTTGTACACCGGGACCAGGCCGTCCTCGATGCGACGAGCGCGCACCTCTTGCTCCGAGACCTTCAGCAGGTGCCCCACCTGGATGTCGGTAAAGCCGTCACGCTTGGCAGAGCGCAACCCTTCGCTGGAAAGAGCCTCCAGGGAGCCCACCTCTCGCAACTCTTCCTCGCGCTCCACCAACTGCTTGATCTGGTCGAGGAACCAGGGATCGATCCCCGTATGTTCGCGAAGCTCGGGCACCGTCATGCCGAGCCGCAGGGCATGGCGGAGGAAGAAGATGTTGTCGGACTGAGGACGGCTGAGTCGCCGCCGAATCGACCGCACCAGTGCGGCACGGGTCTCGGGCCCCTGGTTCGGATCGAGATCGATCTCGTCGTGACCGTCGGCGCCCAGGCCGTGGCGGCCCTGCTCGAGACTGGCGAGCCCCTTCTGCAGGCTCTCGCGGAAGGTCCGTCCGATGGCCATCACCTCGCCCACCGACTTCATCTGCGTGCCGAGCGTCGCGTCTGCCCCGGGGAACTTCTCGAAAGCCCAGCGAGGGATTTTCGTGACGACATAGTCGATGGTCGGCTCGAAGGCGGCAGGAGTCTTCTTGGTGATCGCGTTGGGAATTTCGTCGAGGCGGTAACCCACCGCCAGCTTCGCCGCCATGTGAGCGATGGGAAAGCCCGTCGCCTTCGAAGCCAGGGCCGAGGAGCGGGAAACTCGTGGATTGGCCTCGATGACCACCATGCGCCCGGTCCGAGGATTGACACCGTACTGGATGTTCGAACCACCCGAGGCGACCCCAATCTCACGGATAATGGCCAACGCCGAGTCACGCATGAGCTGGTATTCGACGTCGCTCAGAGTCTGCGCCGGGGCGACCGTAATCGAGTCTCCGGTATGCACACCCATCGGGTCGAAGTTCTCGATGCTGCAGACGATCACGACGTTGTCCTGCAGATCGCGCATCACCTCCAGTTCGTACTCCTTCCAGCCGATGATCGACTCCTCGAGAAGCACCTCACCAACGGGCGAGTTGCGCAGGCCCCACTCGACGATCGAACGGAACTCTTCGCGGTTGTAGGCAATTCCACCCCCGGTGCCGCCCATCGTGAACGAGGGGCGGATGATGGCCGGGAAACCCGTGGTTTGGACCAGGCGCTCGGCGTCGTCCATGTTGTAGGCGAAACCGCCGCTGGGCATCTCCAGCCCGATCTTGTCCATGGCCTTCTTGAACAGAGAGCGATCTTCTGCCTTCTGAATCGCCTCGATATTGGCGCCGATGAGCTCGACGCCGTACTTCTCGAACACGCCGCGCTTGGCCAACTCGACTGCACAGTTGAGGGCCGTCTGACCTCCCATAGTGGGCAACAGTGCCGAGGGGCGCTCCCGGGCGATGACCTTCTCGATGGCGTCGGCGGTGATTGGCTCGATGTAGGTGGCGTCAGCGAGCTCCGGATCGGTCATCACCGTGGCCGGATTCGAGTTGATCAGGATGACCCGGAAGCCATCCTCTCGCAGTGCCTTACAGGCCTGGGTACCGGAATAGTCAAACTCGCAGGCCTGACCGATGATGATCGGCCCGGAACCGATGATAAGGACAGACTCAAGGTCGGTACGGCAAGGCACGTGGCAATCCCTCCGGTCGACCTCTTACAGAGGCCCCGTAGTACGCCCCGGTTGATAGCCCGGAACCGGAATGTACGCAAGACGTCTGAGCCCTGCCGGCGCACTTCTCTCTCGCACCGCTGTCGGACCTCAGGGAGGAAAAGCGACCAGAGCATCATCCCCAACTTCCAGAGTGCCGGGAAGCTTGAGGGGAAGGTCGACGCGAACCTGGCGCAACTTCTCGATACTGCCGTCGTCGAGCATCGACTCGATCTGCAGGGAAGTCACCTCACCTATCGCCCCCCGAACCACCGCGCCGCTCGCGCTGCCGTCGACAGGGGCTAGTTGGATCAGTGCCGGGGCTCCGCGAAACAGGGGGGCTCCCGCAGCCTCAGGAACGAGTGTCCAGACTACGAGGCGAGTCACATCCATCAGCCGGAAGGTGGCACGTTGGCTGCGCGGATTCCAATTCCCACCGACGAAGCCATTCACCTCGACGACCACCCCGTTCGCTGGACTGAGCAGACGCGACGCACGGACAACCTCCTCCAGCCTGGTGACCTTGTCGCTGAGGTCGGCGTAGAGGCGCTGGTTATGGCGTTCTCGGTTGAGTCTGTCCCCTGTCTTCGTACTGCGCCTCGTGCCGCGGCGCTGCAGGATCTCGATGGCCACGGCAGTCGCCTCCTTCTGACCACCTTCTTTGACGGCCCGCTTCAGGCGGCGCAAGTCGCCCTTCTGGCGGTTAATCGCTGGCTGGAGTTGGAGTTGGCGCGCTCGCGCCGATTGCTTCATCCAGAGTGGCGGCGGCCCGTTCCTGGAAAGCCGCCTCGGAGGCAGAGTCCGCTGCGCCACACGCCGCTGGGAGCGAGCTTCCTGCAACTGCTCCTTCAGAGCATCGCTCTCGAGCACACCCAGGAGTTGGCCACGCCCAACCGAGTCACCGATGCCAACCGTCAACTCGCGAATCACACCCGACCTCGCAAAGCTGGCGTCGATGTACTGGTGCGCATCCACCATGCCGTCGACTACCGTGCTGCCGGGCGGCGCTCCCGGCATCACCAGGAGCTCATCGGCCCCCTCCAGGGCAGTGTCCGCGACATCGCTCAGTTCGCTGGAGTCCTGACCGGAACAGGCACTCAGCAGGGTCGCCATGACCAGCAACCCCAATCCGCTCGTACCGAGAGCCAAAGGACGGATTGCAGGGAGGCTACTCATCAGAAGTTCATCCCAATACGAAAGCCAGGAAACGGCAGAAGGAGGGCTCGACTGGTACCCGAAGGGTCCACAATCACTGCCGGGACAAGCCCCATACCACCACTCAGTAGCAAGCCGATCGGCGCGTCGTAGCGAATGCCGACAAGGATGTAAGGAAGCACCCGAGCGAGTTCCTGCCCAACGGCCCGGAACCCCTGAGCATCGACCTGAGTTACCAGGTTCCCGGCCAGAAAGGAGAGACCAATCCCGACAATGGGCGTCAGTCGCCGCGGTACCGGCTGTAGTTGCGCCTCGGCGAACAGCCCGAGCAAAGCACTCTCACCGCTCTCGAGGACAGCAGCGAATCCACCGATCCCGCCGCCTATCGCCAGCAGCCAGTGGGGTCGAAACTGGACCGCAAGGCCAAGACCCAGAGTCGGTCCTCCCAGGCTCAATGCGGCACTACCCCTTCGGTAGGCACGGGGATTTGCGGCTCTTCGCCGGGCCTGTGCGCTGGCCTTCGCCGTCGCAACTGCCGTGCTCGCGGCAGGCTTCGGCGAGGCCAAAGGGGCGGCAGTACCTGCCCCCTGAGCGCGACGACTCAACACGGCGAGCGACTCCGCCAGGTAATTGCGAGCGCTGCGGTGCTGCGGCTGGCGCTCGAGCACCTCGCGAAAGGACGCGACTGCACCCTCGAACTCGCCGGCAGCGAACAGCCGATACCCCTCGAGGAACAGGTGCTCGACCGCCTCGGTGTGGGAACTGGAACTCTCGTGTGCGGCGTCCTGCTCGCCCTCCTCATCGTGAGCCTGTGCCAGCACGGGCAGACTGAGGGCCAGGGCCACCGCCAGGGCGGACCATGGAATTGCTGTTGTTGAGTTCACAGCAGCAGTCTACTTCGCCGAGAGCGCACCCTGCCAAGTCACTTCGATGTGGTCTACACTCTGCATCGCCCATGAAAGGACTACCAGCCCGGACCACAGCTCTCTGCACAGCGCTGCTGCTGTTCCTGTCCGCCCCGGGAACAGCAAGGGCTTACGGTGAAGACACCGGCGGCGCACCGAGCCTCGAGGAGCGTGCGGTACACCTGTTCACGGACCGATTACGCGTGGAGCCTGATGCCACCGACGCGGAGTTCTCCGACTACCCGCCTGTCGCGCCCCTGATCTACAACAGCGAACTCGGAGCAGCCGCTCGCTTCCACGCCGACGATATGGCCGAGAATGACTGCTTCCAGCACGAGAGTTGCGACGGTACTGACTTCGGCGAGCGCCTATGGCGCTACTACGACGGCATGGGCATCGGAGAGAACATCGCACTCGGCTCCCCCGACGCGCTCACGGTTGTCTTCGAGGGATGGCTCTACTCGCCACCGCACCGCGACAACATGCTGGCAAGCGACTGGCGGGAATTGGGGACCGGCTTCTCGGACAATGACGGGGGCCCACCGCTGTGGGTGCAAGACTTCGGCTTCCGTGGTGGCGAGGTCGAACCGATCACCACCTCATCGACCCACTGGCCGCTGCGTCCGGCAGCTAACGAAGAGGTGTCCTTCTTCCTGGCAGCCTACGACCCGGACGGCACGCCCGAGGGCGCCGACCTCCTCTTTGGCGGCGTCCGTTACCCGATGGAGGACGACCGGGGCGCCGACGGGAAGCAGACCTTTGCCCGGGCTCTTGATGCCGATGTTCTGTCCTGGGTCTTGTCTGAGGGCGACTACCGCGAGGATTGCCCGAGCTACTACTTCGAGTTGACCCGCGCCGACGGCAGCGTGGTCAGCTATCCCAGCGAAGGAGGCCTGTTGATTCCCCTGGGAGCCTTGGGAGGCAGCGACTGCGAGCCCTGGAGCGGGTCGCGGCCGACAGTTCGCAGTGGCTGCGGCGGCGACTCCGGCCTCACTGGCACCGGCAGCGGCTGCCAGACAGATCCCGACCGGGTCGGCGGTCCCGACGACAACACTCAGAATTCAGTCAACTACTCGAACTGTGCGCTGGCACCTCAGCCGCGGCAGGGCAACTGGGCAGTGCTCGCCGTCCTCGCTCTGCAACTACGCAGACGGCGGCGCTGAGTCGACAAAGGTCGCCGCGAAGACGGCATCAATAGCAGCACGCCCCGACTCGCTCAGCTTCCGGGTTCCCGTGCCGCAGACCCGCACCGACGTGATCCGCGGGGTATCCACTTTTCGCCAGCAAGCCTCCCGAACGCTCCAACGGAACCAGCTCTGCTCTTCCTGGTCGTAGACCCACAACGCCTTGTTCCAGACTCGAGCCAACTCACCAGCCCAGCCAGTCCCACCCGAGAGCGTGTCGTCGTCCTGGATCGAACCGACGACAAGTACCTGGTCGGCGCTATGCACCTGGTGCCAGAGCGTCTGCAGGACACGCCGGAACGCGTGGGTAGAGTCGTAGCCTCGGTGCATGCGCCGGGACGCATAGGCCAGCGACACATCGCCCTGGCGCAGCTCGCGCTCGCTGAGCATGACCAGACCGCGCTCACGCGCAGGCTCGTGTCCCGGATAGCTGTAGTTGACTTCCGCCAGGCCGTAGCGCTCGGCGACCTCTCCAAAGTAGGCCTCGCTACCGGCTGCCGCACCCGAGTACAGGGTGTAGGCGTCCGGGCTGTAGGTGACCGGCAAGCCCGTTCCATTGCCCTCGAAGACCGCACGCATGTGGCTGGGCTCGAGCAGCATGGGTTCCGAGGACGAGTCGGACTCCTGGGTCTGGCCACACAACTGGAGCTCGACGTGCTCGCCCCGAGACCTCAACTGGACCGCAAGATCAATGAGACCGGCAACCGGCTCGAAAGCAGCAGGCAACTGCGCAGGACTCGACTCGCGAGAAGCGGGCTCACTCAGCGTGGTGACCCAGAGTCGGGTGCCGTGGGCCCAGGCGAGCGCCTTGTAGGACGCCACCTCGGCTCGGCTGAGTGCGCTCCAGTCGAGGCCATCGAGCAGAATTACCTCGGGACGAAAATCCGCGTGCTCAGCAAGTATGCCCAGCAACTGCGTGAGCTTCTGCGTGCTGAAGCCACCAGGAGTGTAGCTCTGCACCATGCGGTGGCGCTGTACAGCTGTGCGCGCGGCAATCGGGTCAGGCAGGGCGCCGCGACTGTCGTAGTCGGCAAGCAACTCCTCGTAGCGAGAACAGATCTCGGCGATGGACTCACCCTCGCTGACGTGCAGCACGCAGCGCCTGCCGAGCAGATCTTCCAGGCCGAGATGCACCAGCAGCGCGGTCTTGCCGAGACCCGCCGGGGACAGGATAAGGCCCAACTCTCCAGCGGTGAGGCCGCCACTGCTGGCGCGCTCGATGAGACTGAGTGGGCTTCCGTCGAGCATCGTCCTCTACCTCCTGCCAGCGGCTTCTTGTTCCCGGGCAGCCTGCTTCCGGGCAATGATATCCTCAGAAATCTGCGCCGGCACCTGATTGTAGCGACTGAACTCCATGGTGAAACTCGCCTTGCCCTGGGTCGACGAACGAATCACAGTCGCGTAACCAAACATCTCTGACAGCGGGACTTCGGCCTCTATGCGAGCGAAGCCCTCGCCCTCCTGGGTGCCGCTGATCTGCCCTCGTCGCTGAGTGATCGTGGCCACCATCGCACCGAGGAACTCCGTCGGCCCCTCCACCTCGAGGCGCATCACCGGCTCGAGAATCACCGGCCCAGCACTGGAATAGGACGCGCGGAAAGCGCCGCGGGCAGCTTCCTGGAAGGCCACATCGCTGGAGTCGACCGAGTGGTGCCCACCGTCGAGTAGTTCAACCCGGACACCGCATACAGGGAAACCGAGCAAGGGACCCTTGGCGAGCATGGACTTGAAGCCCTTGTCGACCGCCGAGATGAACTCCTTGGGGATGTTGCCTCCCTTAACCTTGTCCTCGAACTCGTAGTCGCCCTCCGCGAGCGGCACCAGCTTGCCGACGACCTTGCCGTACTGGCCCGAACCACCCGTCTGCTTCTTGTGGGTGTAATTAAAGGCGGCCTCGCAGGTGATCGCCTCTCTGTAGGCCACTCTCGGCGGCGAAGTGGTGACGTCGGCGTTGTACTCGCGACGCATCCGCTCGATGTAGACATCCAGGTGCAACTCACCCATACCCGCAACGATCGTCTCGTTGCTCTCAGGGTCGAGGCTGACCTGGAAGGTCGGGTCTTCCTTGGTGAAACGGTTCAGCGCCTTGGACATGTTGTCCTGGGCCTTGTTGTCCACTGGATTCAGGGACACCGAGATCACGGGGTCGGGCACGTGCATCGACGACATGACGCACTCGGTTGTCCCGTCCGTAAAGGTGTCACCACTGCGACAGTCGACGCCGAACATCGCGACAATGTCCCCGGCAATGGCCTCGTCGATATCCTCCATCTCGTCCGAATGCATGCGTACGACCCGGCCAACCTTGAGACGTTTGCCAGTACGCACGTTGACGATAAAGCCGTCACGGCGAAGCGTGCCGCAGTAGATGCGCAGATAGGTCAGCTGGCCGTAGCGGCCATCTTCGAGCTTAAAGGCCAACATCACGAGCGGACCGTCCGGATCCGAGGGCAGCACAGTGGGCTCACCCTCAACTCCCTTGTTGAGCGGCAGCATCTCGTTCGGGACCTCGGTGGGATCGGGCAGATAGGCCACCACGGCGTCCAGCAGGGGCTGAACGCCCTTGTTCTTGTAGGCGGATCCGCACAGGACGGGGCACAACTGGAGGCTGATCGTGGCGTCGCGAATGGCCTGCTGCAGCAACTCCACCGGCACGGCGTCTTCGAGGATGGCAACCATCAGGTCATCGTTGAACATCGAGACCGCATCGAGCATCGCCTCGCGGGCAACATCGGCCTCTGCCTGCATGGCATCGGGAATCTCTTCGAGACGCAACTCTTCGCCACTCGGTCCGTCGAAATAGATCGCCTTCATCTGGACCAGGTCGACCACGCCATTGTGGTCGGACTCCAGGCCAATCGGGATCTGCAGCATCACCGCGTTCAGGTTGAGCTTCTCGCGCAGCTGCTCGGTGACACGCCCCGGGTTGGCACCGGAGCGATCGCACTTGTTGACGAAGGCGATGCGGGGAACGTTGTAACGACGCATCTGCCGATCGACAGTAAGAGACTGGCTCTGTACGCCGGCCACGCCGCAGAGCACCAGCACGGCCCCATCGAGGACGCGCATTGCCCGCTCCACTTCGACGGTAAAATCCACGTGTCCCGGAGTGTCGATGATGTTGACGTGATGGCCTTGCCACTCGCAGTGGGTGGCGGCGGACTGAATGGTGATACCTCGTTCCCGCTCGAGATCCATCGAGTCCATCTTGGCGCCGACACCATCCTTGCCACGTACGTCGTGGATGGCGTGAATCCGTTCGGTGTAGAACAGAATGCGCTCGGTCAGGGTTGTTTTCCCCGAATCGATATGGGCCGAGATTCCGATGTTCCGGTGCGTAGACAGATTCGCGGACATGGCTCTGGTCGTTCCGACAAGCGGTGAGAGGGCGAGGAGGACGGATGGTCCTCCGCCCTGTAGAAATCAGCGCGCCTTATATGGGGAACGAGCAGGTCGGTCAACTGCTATAGCGCTTCGCCGACCAACGACAACTCTTTCAAGACACTGTCAGGATGCAGCCCACTGAGCCTGTCAGCGGCGAGACCGGCAGCTTCTGCCATGCTCCCGGCGAACACCACATACTCCCGATCTTCGCCGGCCACATCAGCCACAACACGGTAGGCAAACCTCTCAGCGCCTCGCACCGACACCGCCTTCGCGGACACTGGTCGGGCGGTCTCGGCGGGAGAAGCCGCAACGTCGGCGAGCTCGTCCCCGCGCCAACGCGCCGGGATCCCACGCCGCACCCGGTAGGCACGCACATTCTCGGGAGTCACTCCCGCCTTGTCGGCCAGCTCCCGATCCGAGATATCACCGAGTAACTCCAGGTACGGATCGAGGCGGGACGCGCGACGGCGACGCATCTTGCGCCTCTTGCGCTTGGTTGGACGCACCTTGATTTTCTTCGCTGCTCGGCGCTGCTGCTTCGCCTGCAGCGCCTCGAGGCTCTCACCCCGCCACGCGGCTGGGATGCCGCGGCGCAAGCGATAGGTTCGGACATTCTCGGTGCTCACCCCGGCCTTCTCGGCCACTTCCTTGTCGGATAGGGCGCCGATTACGTCGTGGAAGTCGCCGAGGGCCGACTTCCGGGGAGCAAAGGACTTGACGGGCAAGACGGGATCCCTCAGGCGAACTACCTGAACGCCTCGATGACGGTCCAGGGCTCGTCCTTGTACTTGCTGGCATCCCCTTCGACCCACGGGTCAGAGCGGATCTTGTAACCGGAGCCTGCAACGTCCGCCTCCCCCACAAGTACCGAGCGCGTGACCCATACGTCCTCGTCGAACAGGAAGAAGCGCTTCTGCGTCCACCAGACGTTGGCAATCAAGGCACTGGCATGCACATCAGTACCCACGACCTTCACACCGGCAGAAGTAGGCAACGCCATGCCATCCAGCCAAAGCAGGGGGATGGTCGGCTTGTAGTGGTAGATGAACACTGCGTCCTTGGTAGCCATCTCAGACAACGGCCGCTCATAGGTCACGCCGGGTCCGAAGAAGTCGTCCTCGCCGACGATCTTGATGCTCGCCTCTGCCAACTGACGCTGCAGCCCCACTCTGTCCTCGAAGGTATGCGCGTTGGAGGGCAACAGGATGTCGTCAACCGCCTTCCCCACGGCCGCACGCTCCCAGCCATTCTGGCCAAGAGAAGTAACCGCCAGCCCCCCTGCGATTACCACGACAACGATGAACAGCTTCTGGATCAAGTCGCGAACCCTCCATTCACGTAACAGCCGCGGCCCTGTCAGTACCAGGCCGAGACAGATACTAGCAGTCCTGAATCACTGCGGCAGGCGTCAGTCGAAGACCGTAAACACACCGACTTTCTCGAGGGGATCTTCTCCATCACCGCCACCTGTAACGGGTTGCGACGGCTCCCGGGGCGGCCTCGCAGTGGAACGGTCGCGAGCGTGCTTCTGCAGGCCTTCGGCCGCCGCTGCGGATCGGGCCTCTCGAGTCGGCTCCTCACCCTGATCGTGCTCCAACCGGCCCGCGAGCGCCAGCAACTGCTCACGCAGCCGCCCTCGCACCATGCGGGCCAACTGGGTTGCAGGCTCCACGCCCGCCGCCGCAGCAACCGAGCGAAGAGCTGCAGCGGCCACGGGATCCAATTCCACCCAGGTTCCAGTCTGCTGGTCTGCACGGGCAAGAACCAACAACTGTTCGAGGGTCTCACCCAGGGGAAGATCACGACGCTGCGCCTCTGCTCGCAGTTCCTCAGCCACCTGCTGCGAGGCGCGAACATTGATCTGCTCAGATTTCTCGTTCATTCGACTCCACTCCGGGGCGCGGCCCCTACTGATAGCAAAGACGCTATCACAGCTGATCGGCACGCGCTATCAGCCAAGCTATCAAACTCGTCGCAAAGATCCTGTGGGACTTTCACTTGTCTTTGCGACCGCGGCGCAGCATCATTCCAGCCGACATCAATCACAGTTACGCGTGTGCAGGGTGTGAAGGTGCACCCTGGGAGGTTTCAATGCGTCCGATACAGGCTCTTCTCTCCGCCCTGCTTCTGCTCAATCTCGGTGGCTGCGAGGCTCTGAATCCCGATCCTGATGAGGATGGCCTGACCACTGAGTTCGAGGAGAGCATCGGCACCGACCCGCTGCTGAATGACACCGACGGAGACGGCTTCGACGACGCGACCGAGGTGCTGACCTACTTCTCCCCACGCAACCAAGACGATCACCCCTATGAAGGCGCGTATCCCAGGGGGCCGCTCATGAACGGCGACGCCTGGGACGAGTACACCGACGATGCCGGCTGGGACGAGGGCGAGATCAGCAGAGGCTGGAAAGTGACCGACCAGCACGGTGACGAAATCAAGCTGAAGCGATTCTTCGGCAGCGTAGTCCTCATCGACATGAGTTCCGAGTGGTGCGGCCCCTGCCGTTCGACCGCCGAGACCCTCGACGAGGAGTACCAGGACCGCAAGGAAGACGGCTTTGTCATCATCCAATTGCTGCTCGACGGCCTGGGCATGGGGGACAGGAACCCCCAGGGAGATCGCTGGATCGAGGAATTCGACATCACCTTCCCCCTGATTGAAGATGGTGACCTGCACGCAGCCCCGCACTACATTCCGTCGGGTAGTTTCGGAATTCCCAACTACACCGTCATCGATCGTCAGCACCAGATCGACACCTGGTACCAGGCAGGCGGCGAGCCCCCGTGGGAGCTCATCGACGACCTGCTCGACGAAGATCGACCTGACGTAGACTATGTGCTCCCCGAGAATGCCGACGAGCTCTACGAGAGTCTCGAAATCAACCCCAACTCCTGGATCAACTGACTGCTGGGACCACAGAAGCCACCGACAACTGGCTACCGTGAATCGATTCGCACTTGAAGGTCCGGCCCAGGTCGGGGCATCATGAACGGACTCCAGCGAAAGGCACCTGCAATGCAACGCTTGCTTCTTACCCTCGTCTCCTTACCCCTGCTACTGGTCGGCTGCGGCCCCAGAGACACGGACGAGGACTACCTGCTCGACGATTTCGAGATCGCAATCGGAACCAATCCCGAGTTGGCGGACTCCGACGGTGATGGCTTTTCCGATACCGAGGAGTACCTGCAGTACTTCGACCCAACCGATGAGGACGACTTCCCCTACACCGGTGGCTACCCGCGCCTTCCACTGCCCGCCGAGATCGACGATGAGGGCTGGGACGTGGGCGAAGTCAGCCATGACTGGGACAGCGATGACTCCGAAGATCAGCACGAAGAGGCCGTCAACATCCACAAGTTCTACGGCAACGTCGTGGTCATCGACATCGCAGCCGAGTGGTGCGGACCCTGCCGACAGGCCGCTCCCGAGGCCGAGCAGGAGTACCAGGACTTCATCGACAGGGGCTTCGTGGTCATCAACATACTGCTCGACGGACTGAGCCAGTCGGAAGAGCCCGACCTTGACCGCTGGACAGAGGACCTGGAATTGACCTTCCCGGTAGTAGGTGACCACGACCAGTCGATCGCCAGCAACTACATCGCGTCTTCAGGGAGCTTCGGCATCCCGAACTTCAGCATCCTCGACCGCGAGTTGAACATCCGCGCCAAGCAGATCAACCCCGTCGACTGGGAGTTGGTCGGTGAACTCCTCGACGAGGATCCGCCGCAGGTAGACTGGCCTCTGCCCGAAAATGCCGACGAGATCCGCGCCGAGTTGGGGATCTCCATCACCGCTTCCACTGCGGATTACATCGTCCCCGGCGAGGGCATCCCCGAAGCCTCGGGTGGCGCCAACCTGAACGGTGGCGGTGGAGCCAGCACAACCGATGGCCCTGAGACCGGCGGAGAGGTCTCCAACGAGGCTGCGGAAGCCGTTGTGCCTGGCGAGTACGCAGGCCCTCCGTTCGGCGGTGCCGGTTCCGGCTGCGCGGTCGCTGCGAACTCCTCCAGTACCGGCCTCGTGTCACTGGCATTGGTGCTTGTCGGCATGCTCGGTCTGCGCCGCCGCCGCTGAGTCCATTCGCTGCTCTCTGATTTCTGACGCTTTTGCTGAACGCTGACGGGCGTTTCGCCCAACTGCTCTACCGGACGATGACTATGACCCGCTTCCACGACACCTGCTCTCTGCCTTTCTTCCTACTGCTCCTCCTGCTGCCCGCATCGGTGGCCTTCGCAGAGGAGGCTCCAGGGCAAAGCATCGAGGACAGCGACGAGGACGAGGGCGACGACGACGACGACGACGACGACGACGACGACGACGACGACGGCGAACTTCCGCCCTGGGCCCAGCCCGAGGGAGACGGAGGCGAGGGCGACAGCGGCGAGGGCGAAAGTGGTGAGCAGTCCGAAGGTGACGAGACCGCGAGCGCAGGGACCGAGGGCACGCAATCCCCTGGCGACCAGGGACAGACCAGCAGCGCAGCGAGCGGCTCCTGGAAGAGCGGCGGCGTGTTCGGACTCGGCTTCCTCGTCGGCACGGACAACGGACTGTCCCTGAAGCTCTGGCCCTCGCGGATGCACGGCATCCACATCCACATTGCCGCACCGCTGCGCGTCAATGCACTGAGCGTCGGCTTCGCCTACCAGATCCACCTCGCAGCAATTTCAATCCCCGGTTCGCCAGTCCAGCTGCACCCCAGCATCGGGCCGTCCTTCCGCCTGCGCGCCTTCTTCTACGGCGACGGCACCTATGTCGACGGCCACGGCGGCGCGTCCCTGGGAATGTCGGTGACGGTGGCAGATGCTCCGGCGGAGGTCTTCTTCGAGGTCGTTCCCGGAGTCGCCTTCGGAATCAATATCCCCGGCGTAGGCATCGGCTTTGATGTCGGCGGTCACGTGGGCGCACGCATCTATTTCGGCAGCTGAACCGTCGACTAGAGTCCGACGACCGGGAGAATCATGAGTCACGACTCCGCTACGGCGGTGAAGCCGGCGGGCCTCGTCGAGCAGGTCCAGAACCTGGACAACCGCTTCTGGATCGTCAACGTCATGGAGATGTTCGAGCGTCTCGCCTACTACGGCGTGCGCGCGGTCGTCGCCATCTACATGGTCCTGCCCCTGGAATTCGGCGGGCCCGAGTTCACCCACGTGCAGAAGGGCTCCATCTTCGCTGCCTGGGCCTCGGTCCAATCCGTGCTGCCCGTCTTCACGGGCGGTTTCGCCGACCGCTACGGCCACAAGCGCACCATCGCGGTGGCGATCTTCATCAAGATCATCGGCTACATCATGATGGCGCTGTTCCTCGATTACTGGGGCTTCTTCATCGGCTGCATGTTGCTGGCAGCCGGCACCGCGATCTTCAAGCCGGGTGTGCAGGGCACCCTCGCCGCAACCCTGAAGCGCTCCGAGGCGTCGGTCGGCTGGGCGATCTTCTACCAACTGGTCAACATCGGCGGTTTCCTGGGCCCGGTAGTGGCCGGCATGCTGCGCATCCTCGACTGGAAGTACGTGTTCTATTCCTGCGCGGTCATCGTCGCCATCAACTACCTGTGGCTGCCTTTCTACAAGGACCCCACCGAAGAAGAAGGCGGCGACATCGAGAAGAAGCAGACTCTGTCCATGGCTGCGCTGAGCCGCAGTGTCAGTAGCAAGGTCGCCACCTGCTGGGCGAGCATCTGGGTCGTCGCCCTGATCGCATCCGCGTGGTCGTGGTGGCAACATTCTCAAGCCGGAGACGTCACCAACGAGTGGCTGTACTTTGTCTGGGCAGCCCTGTTCGCCTTCGCCCTGCTCGTCTACGTGCCGCGCAAAGCGGAGTACGACGCGGGCCGTGGCGATGCCTTCAGCGTGTTCATCGTTTCGGTCGCAGGGTTGTTCCAGCACCGAGTCATCTGGTTCTGCCTGCTGTTCGCCGGCTTCTGGATGATGTTCAACCAGGTCTTCGATCTGCTGCCGAATGTCATCGACGACTGGGTCGATACCTCGGGAATCATCGCCAGCCTCGGCGAGGCCTATTCCTCGCCGCTGCCGCCCACCGTCCTCGCCATCTTCCTGGGCTGCGTGTTCGGCTTCGCTTGCAGCGTCTGCATCTTCCTGGCGATGCGCCCTGACCGCCGGGAGGCGTCTTCAGTACCTGCACCTGCCTACTGCATCGTCGCCCTGACCCTGGCGGCGAGCGCGGTGTTCCCGCTGAAGCTGTATCTCGGCCCGGAGCTTGCCAGCGGCACCCTGACACCCATGGCCTTGATCCTGGGCCTGATGGCAGGCGGAACGGCGATGCTCATCTCGATCCCGGGGCGTCCCCTCGCACTGGGAGCCGGGCTTGTCGGTGGCGCCGCCGCGATCCTATCGCTGCGCTCAACCCTGATAGCGAGCGCTCCGGGCATGATCGAGTTGGCCGATCAGGGTGCACAGGTACCTCCCGAGTGGATGATCAACGCGAACCCCGCGCTCATCGTCTTCACCATGGTCGGCTTCGGCTACCTGACCTCGTTCGTACGACCACTGACCTCGATCCTGATCGGCATGGTCATCGCGACCGTCGGCTCGATCATCGCCGGCACTGCCGCCATCGGCTGGGTCTGCATCGGCGGCATCCTGGTGTTTTCGATCGGCGAGATGCTGTCGTCGCCCAAGAAGATGGAGTTCCTGGCCACCCTCGCCAAGAAGGGCCAGGAAGGCACCTTCATGGGCTACGCGAACATGCCCGTCGCCATTGGCTGGATTGCCGGCTCGATCTTCGCTGGAAGCAAGTACGAAGAGGAAGGTGACAAGGTCAACCTTGCCAAGAAACACCTCGAGGAAACCCTGCAAGTGCCCAGCGAGACAATCGAAGCGCTACAGAAGTCCGAGGTCGTGCCGCTGCTCGCCGAAAAGCTGCAGATGACGCAGCTCGAGGTGCAGAGCTTCCTCTTCGAGACCTACAAGCCCTGGGAGATCTGGATTGACATCGGCCTGGTCGGGCTGGCATCTGTCGTCGGAATGGTGCTTTACTCCGTGGTCCTCGGCAGGGTGGACCGCCGCGCGTCGACCACCGACGGACTCTCGACGGAAAGCCCATGATCGCCGCTCAACCCAAGGGGATGACCATGACCGCTGCCGACGAGCCCATTGATTGCACGGTCTGTACGCCTCCCGGTGAGGACGAAGCAGCGTTCTCTGCGCGCGCTCTCAACTCCATGAGCCAGGGCCTGGGCGGCTCGCAGATCCTGCGCATCGCGGGTGAGATCAAGGCGATGCAAGCCAACGGTCAGGACATCTGCAACCTCACCGTCGGCGACTTCTCGCCGCAGGAATTCCGGATCCCAGAGCGGATGGCCAGGGACATCGCCGCGGCGCTGAGCCGGGGCGAAACCAACTACCCCCCGGCAATCGGCCTTCCCGAGACGCGAGAGGCCGTCCGCACTCTGTACGAACGGGAATTGGGCCTGAAGTACCGCATGGACAGCGTCATCATGGGCAGCGGTGCCCGCCCGCCGATCTTCGCCACCGTCGCCCTGGTGGTGGAACCGGGCGACAAGATGCTGTTCGGCATTCCCTCGTGGAACAACCCCTACTACGTGCACCTCGCCGGCGCTGGTGCTATCGCCCTTGCTACCAACGCCGAAAGCAACTTCCTACTCACCGCCGAGATGATCCGCCCGCACCTGGACGGCGTGACACTGCTCTGCCTGAACTCACCATTGAATCCCTGCGGCACGGCCTACTCAGAGCAGCAACTGGCGGAACTCTGCGACGTCATCCTCGACGAGAACGCTCGCCGTGCCAGCTCTGGACAGCGACCGGTCATGGTCATGTACGACCAGGTGTACTGGATGCTGTGCTTCGGAGAAACCCGACACCACAGCCCGGTGTCTGTGCGACCCGAGATGGCGCCCTACACGATCTACGTGGACGCCATCAGCAAGTCCTTTGCCGCCACCGGCCTGCGGGTCGGCTGGGCCGTCGTCCCACCAGCCCTGACCCCGCGCTTCAAGGCGCTCATCGGCCACATGGGCGCCTGGGCACCGCGACCGGCGCAGCTTGCCACGGCAGCCCTCCTGCACGATCCCCAGGCAATCCGCGAATACCACGCCACCATGAAGACCGACGTCGAGGCGCGCCTGGATGCCCTCCACCAGGGCTTTTCGGCCATGGCTGAGCAGGGGCTTCCTGTCCACTCGCTCGCGCCTCAAGGTGCCATCTACCTGTCCGTGCACTTTGACATACTCGGCCGCAGCCACCGGGGCCACAGCATCGAGACCGACGAAGACGTCCGCAGCTTTCTACTGCAGGAGGCAGGCCTGGGAATCGTCCCCTTCCAGGCATTCGGACTGAGCGAAGATACCGGCTGGATGCGCTTCTCGGTCGGTGCGGTCTCGCTGCAGGCGATCGAAAAGGGTTTGCAACGCGCCGAAGCTGCTCTCAAACAACTGGATTGAGCCCCGCGTCTGGTCCAGGCAACCGGCGCTGCTGGTGAGACAGCAATCGAAACGAAGCCGAGGACTCGAACCGCCACAAGCAGAGAGCCAACCTGGCAAGGCTCCCAGAGCCGAAACTCAGTCGCCACCACCCCCGGGGCGCGTGGACCCGCCCCCGCTTCACATCCTCGCGGTCATACACCTCGCTGTAGCCCTTGTCGGCATCGGCTTCGCCCCCCGTGCCAGTCGCGCTGGACCGGCGCGCCTGCCGCACGCTGTCGGGAACATCGGTGTACGCCGGGTGAGGATCCAGGGGATACACGAAGGGTTCCTGCCCCGGTAGCGTCACAGAGAAGCTCGTCTCCCCGTCGCTCTCGATGACAATGTGACCATCCGCTACCCGCTGCGTCCGCCCGGTATGAGGGTGCTCCCCAGAGAACAGGAAACCATCGTCGTTCTTGGTTTGGAACACGTCGGAGCCCATGGGCCGACCCGACCAGTAATCTTCCCAGCCGAGCAGGCGGTGCACGGTGTACTGGTTGGGGTGCTTGTGCCCACGCCCGCAGGAAATCACCGACACCTGCGGCATGATTCGCTGCAGGAAGGGATACGAACTCGACCATTGGCTTCCGTGGTGGTTGACCCGGTAGGCCTCCACCGGCCGCAGGTGCGGGAAGGTCGCGCCTTCGATGTTGTGGTACCAGGCACCCCAACTCTCGTGCAGATAGCCGCTCAGGTCTCCGCCCAGGTAGATGTCGAACTTCTTGTAATGCAGGACGAGCACCGCTGAAAAGTCATTCTGGCTGGTACTGCTGACGTGTTCCTCCTTGACGACCCGCCCTCGCCCCTCGACCCTCGCCCCGACGGCGAGCACTTCGACCCAGACGTCCTTGCCCAGGTCGATCTGGCGGTCCGCGCCGAGTTGGTCGAAGGCCAAGGTCGAGCGCTTCACCTGGTTCTCCTCGATCCAGCGGCGATACGCCCGATCTCCCTGGCCTCCCGCGTCGTAGTTGATGCCAGTGTCCAGTAGGCGTCCGATGCGCACGTTCAGGGCATCCCAAAGGTAGAACAGGCCGGTCCACTCCCGACCCGTCGCCGCGCCAGTGTGGTCCTTGTGGTAGTGCGATGGGATCAGGTAGTCGACGTTCAAGACCGGTCGTCCCGATGGCCCATCGTCGAGATGACGTCGCAAGTAGGGTTCGATCACGTGACGAGCCTCGTTGCCCAGCTCGCCACTCTCTCCCGCGTCGTAGATCAAGACCTTGCGATCACCGCGAGCGTCCCTGGGACCCTCAATGATCGTAGCGTCACCCTGCCCTACGTTGAGAACATGGATACGCAGAGTGTCTGGTGCGGGCCCCTGCTTCCGTGCACCGCTGACAAACAGCGACAACGTGGTGATCAGCAGCAGGCTGGCAGCCACCGCCAGGGAGCCCCTGGCCTGGCTCCCAGAAGCCGGGGATGCGCTCACCGGACCCTCCTGCGTACGAGCGGCAACGCGAACATCAACAGCATTCCGAGCCCAGCCGGGCCGAACTCCGAGGCTCCCCCGGAATCACAGCGACATCCCGGTCCCGAAGTCGGCAACTCGACCTGGCCGACAACGCAGGGCACAAGCTCGCCGGGGCTGCCGTAGTTGAACTCACCGTCGTCGGTCTGCATGGCGGGGATTTCCTGCTGAAGAGAAGCCTCGCACCACTGGAAGGGATCTGCATTGTCGCGGCTCTCATCGGGTCCACTGTAATCGAACTGCATGGTCCGACCCTTGCGGTGGCCGGTCCGGGTCATGTCATAGCCAGCCGTGTCCACGACAAACTCTCCGCCAAAGCCATCGGGACAGAGTAGCGAGAGCGACTCCCTCGTGCTGTCTGTCAGGGAGATCGACGCGTAGGTGTACTCCCCTGGTTGGCAGCCGACGGCTTCTGGATCCGTCGGGTCGTCGCCACTGAGCAGGCAGCCCTTGCTGAACACCACGGCCTGCCCCGCGGTGACTACTGGCTGGACGACTTCGTTGCCCAGGAAGGTCGCCTGGTTCTCAGCAACCAGGTCTCCTGCCTCATCAAAGCGCTCGCGAAGCAGCCGGCAACCACTCAGCTCGAAGTCTACGGTCCCCGGATTGTAGAGTTCGAACCACTCCGCAAACTGGGGCGCACCCTCGCCGCCATGCCGCTCTGGAGCCACCATCAACTCAGTAAAGACCAACTCGTCGACAGCTGGCCAGGCCCTGCTCTGACAGGCGCCCGGCTCACCGGGCGTCGCCAGGAACGTCAAGCCATCCGCGTGGGAAGACACCCAGTCTGGTGCCAGTGGCGGCAGGCACCAGTGACTGAAGTCGTCGTTGCTCCCGGCGTCCTCCGCCGTGCTGCTCAGGTTTACCGAACAGGAGCTACCCAGGCAGGCCGGCGCAAACTCGTCCCAGGCATAGGGAGCCGAGTCCACCGTCGCCTCAGCGCAAAGCAGGTGCACCCAGTGACTGCCCGAGTTGGCAAAAGACAGCCCGGAGTAGTTGTAGACCGCCGAGTACTGGGACGACCCGTCACCAGCGGTGGCAACGGTGCTTGCCGAGCTCTCGGAGAACAGGGCGTACTGACCCGAAACGAGCGGCAGGGTGTTGCCCGGTGCATCGATCTCGTGAGTCGACCATTCCTCGGAGGTGAGATTGTCTGCCGTGATCTCGTCAAAAGGCCCTTCCCACAGGACACAGCCGTGCAGGTCACAGCCCGACTTCGACGTGACCAGCAACTCGAACCACTCGATGCTATCGCTGGTATCGGGTGGATCGATCATGAACTCCGTGAAGATCACATCGCCTGGATTGCAGCCCGGTTCGGTCGAGGCACACTGGTTGACGAGCCTCGGCGTCGACACCGACTCCAGGCCCAGCTCGTCATAGACAAAGGCCGTCGCTGGCGGCACACACCAGTTCTCGCTCCACTGGTCGTTGCCCTGTTCGGTCATGACCGCCGGGTCCAGGTTCACAGAACAGGTGCCGCTACCTGCACCGGTGCAAGCAGCGGCGAAGACCCGGTCGTCGTAGGTCACATCGTCGATGACCGTACCGGTACCGCAGATCAGCTCCAGCGTCTGGGCTTCGCTGTCGTTCAACGTGATGGTGCTGTACACAAAATCCGAAACCTGCACGCAGACCTGGTCGGAGTCGAACACGACGCAATCGACGCCCTTGCTGAGCAGCGAGAACGAGCCAGGCGCCAGGCTAAGCCCCGTGAGCGCAACCTCGTCATTCTCTTCGCGCAACCTGCAGTCACTCAAATCTGCCGTAACGGTCGACGCGTTGTAGAGCTCAATCCACTCCGACGCAGCACCCGAGCGAACCAGCAATTCGCTGATCACGACGTCGCCAGGCTCGACAGCCTCGGCGCGGCCTGGAGCAAGGCACACCAACAGCGATGCCATTGCGACACTCACCAGGGCTGGGATCCGCAACATCAGAATTTCACCCGCGCAGTAAACAGCAGCTCACCAAAGTGACGGAGGTCATAGTCGTCGGGACTGTACGTGCTGTCGGCGCCAAAGTCGCAGGTCTGTGGTGCATCGGGGAGATAGCGGCCGATTCTGCCGCGCAGGCGTAACTGGACGCGCTCCTTTATGGACTGCTCCAGCTGCACATAGCCCTCCAAGCCCCGACTCCCCTTGCTGCCGCGGGTGTCGTCATCCTCGTAGCTGAAGCTGGCCACAATCCGGGTGCTCGGGCTCGGCGCTACGCGCCCATGCACACGCAGGCGATGACTCTGCTGCATGACCAGTTCGCAGGCTCCGGACTCGGTGGCAACCTCCTTGCCCGTGTCCTCCCAGGTGTGGCTGTAGCGAACCACCAGGCTACCTCGACGAGGGTGCTGTAGCCGGATCGAGCCGCCCAGGCGAACGTGCTCACCGGCGCGCTCGTAGCTCTCCTCCTCCAGATCGAGTTCGTCATCTGCAGCGAGGCCAAAGACCAGGTCGTCGTCATAGGAGCCGCCGTAGCGCTGGTCGGGACCACTCACAGCCAGGTTCTGGTTGACATACTCGGTGAACAGCCGCAGCTGCAGCCAGTCAATAGGCTTGCCCTTGAGACTGGCACGAAAGTTCAGGTCGGTGACGTTGAACAGGATGTTGCGACTGAGATCGAAGCGGACGTTTGCCCGCAGTCGCTTGTCGGGCCGCACCGTTGCCGACAAACGCAGCCCCTGCTCGTTGCGCGCCGAGTTTCCTGCATAGCGATCAGCCGCCGCTTCGGCCCGCGTCATCGGGTTGCCGTAGCCGGTGTCGTAGTGCCGCAATGCGAGAGCTATCACGCCCCAGGAAGGCTCGAATTCCGCACGAATGAAAAACGCGTTCGCCGGAGACTCGGTAAGCCAGAGTCCCCATTCACCCTCGATATTGAACAGGCCGATGCCGACCGATCCGTTGACACCGAGCGCGCCGAAGCCCGGCGCCGAGGGCCAGCGTTGACGAATCAGCAAGGTGTTCGGATCCTCAACCCCGGCCAGCACCGTGCGATCGAGGAACGCCCCGTAGCCGGTCACACCGACGTGTGTGCGGCGATTGAAACGCGCGGTGAAATTGCCTCCCAGCAGGCCGACTCGAAACACGCTCGGGATGGTCATGTAGCTGGCGCGCTTGCCATCCACCCACACCCGTGGCGACTCGACGTCTGCGGTCGCCGCGTCCAACTGCTGGCCCGCAGCGAGGCCGATGTAGCTGATGTACTGGTCATAGTTCCGGATCGACAGGAAGGCCGACATGTCGAATCGCACCTTGCCGGCTCTCAGCGCAGCAGTTCGAACCGCCGCACCCATCAGTCCGTCGAACTCGCGGATGCGGTCCTCACCATGACCGATGCTGCGGCGCAGATAGAAGCCGTGCCGATCCCGGGCGCCGAGCGTGCTCATTACCAAGCCCTGGCCATAGTGGAGGTGGTACGAGCCGACGACCGCCTGGCCGGAGGGGCGAATGACCCGCGCATAGCCCATGTAGGGCCGGAACACCGGGGTGCCGTAGGCAGCGTAGATGTCGCCGGACCCCGGATCGTAAGCCGCCGCCTTGAGCCCCTCCTGGGCGACCCCCGCGACCCCGACGTCGATCCAGTTGAGGATTGATACGGAAGTGCCGAGCGCAAACGCCGGCCACTTGTCATAGCCGAGCTGCGCTGCGCTGTGCCCGTAGGCTGGATAGTCATCAACAATCGGCCGGGCCACCTGGAAACCCTTCGCCATCAGGAAGTCCACCTGGCCCCGCACAGGCAGCCGCTTGTCTTTCCGGTGGTGGGCCAGGGAAAAGGACTCGATCTGGCTCTTGATCTCCTGGGTGATGCCCTCGACCCGCGAGGCCAGATCGAGCAGCGACGCAAAGGGGCCGTCGGCTTCGCGGGCATCGACGACCGCCTGCGCCAGCAGCGGAGTGATCCCCGGCAGAGACACCAGGTCCGATGCTTCCGCGCGGTTGAGATCGACCGGAGCCTCGAGCAACCGCAGCAGCAGATCCAGCTCTTCGTCGTCGATCAGCCCGTCATAGTAAAGCTGGCGTAGCTCGCCCTCGTCGGCGACCCGAATCTCCACCGAGAAGTCCCTCGCCTGCACCGGCACGGACACCAGCAGGGCACACGACAAGAGGCCCCACAACAGCCAGTAGCCCCGCTGCGGGCAACAACAAGCGGGGGACCGTGGTTGATCTCGGTCGTGGCACAGATCGGAATCGGGCTGCATGGAATCGTCTGGCATCATAGGCCACTGGCACCACGAACCAAACAAGCCGGAGGAGTACTCTGTTCGATGCAGAAGCCAGACACTCGCCACGCTGCTCTCTTCGCAACCAGCTTGATGGTCCTGCTACTGCTCGCGGCTTGCCCCCCCAGGCACGCTGCTACCGGCCTTGCATCGAGTGGCTCGACCGCCACCCAAAAGGGTGCGCAGGCCGACGCCGACCCCCTCGACACCGGCCTCTCGATTCACATCTTCACCCTGGCCCAGGCGGATTCACTACTGGTGCTCGGCCCCGCTCCGCAGCGGCGCTCCTTGCTCATCGACCTCGGCTCTACGCGCGGTGGTGACCGAAAAAACCACCTACGCGTCGCCGACCGAATCGAAGCACTCAGTGGGCGTCGCCAGGTCGACTACTTCCTTGTCTCCCACTTCCACGCTGACCATGTCGGCACTGCGGGCCGAGGCAAGGGCAAGCCCAGCGGAATGTTCGCACTGCTCGCGGACGACAACGAGGCGTTCAGGATCGGCACCTGGCTGGACCGCGGTGACAGCGGCGAAGAATTCGCCCCACGCACAAGACCGCACAAGGATCTGCTCGAACACATCGACGGCTGGCTGGGCTCGGGTCGCGTCGGCAAACGCGAAGTTCCTGCCATGGGAGTCGGCAGCATTGACCTGGGGCCGGGCGTAACCGTCGAAGTCCTCTCGCTGAACGGCAAGCGCAGCGACGGCGCGAGTGCCCTTGAGGAAATCGAAGCGAAACACCCGGGCAACTACGCGCAGGCGCCGGCCTCGGAGAATGATTTCTCCATCGCTCTGCTCATCCGTAGCGGTGAGTTCGAGTTCTTCACCGCCGGAGACCTGACGGGAGCTGCCTGGCCCGGCGCCGGCAAGGCCTATCCCGCGAGCACCCGGCGAACCTTCGGGCGCAAGTCCTCTACCTACACGAACGTCGAGTCCTGGCTTGTCCAGGACTGGCGCAACAACGGCCGGCAGTTGGACGTCGAAGTCTACCGCGCAAATCACCACGGCTCGGCCTATTCGTCCAACGAAGACCTGCTAGGGGAACTCGACCCGGAGTTCATCATCTACTCCTGCGGCGGCATGTACGGGCACCCTGCCCCCGAGGTCGTGCAGCGCGGCGCAAAGACAGCACGGCAACTTGTCACCTATGCTGCCTCGCTGAGTAGTTGGCCCAGCGGACTACCGGCACAACTGGCAACACTGGTCGGCGAGATCGCGATCCATGTGGCCAGCGATGGCCGGAACTACACCATTGCCGGCGAGTCGCAGCCGGCCTATAGCGACAACGACGAGGCCCAGGGCAAGGACCGCAGACCCTGAACGGAGAGAACATGGCACGCACCCCTTCGACAATGATGCTCGACCTCGGCCAGAGCGCCCCCGACTTCCAGTTGACCGACACAGTCAGCGGCCGGCCCGTCTCCCTCGCAGAGCACGGCGGAGAGCGTGGTTCCCTGGTGATGTTCATCTGCAACCACTGCCCCTTCGTAGTGCACATCCTCGAGGAGTTGCGCAACATGGACCGTGACTACCGTGGCAAAGGGGTCGAGCTCTTCGCCATCAGCGCGAACGATGTCGCCAACTACCCGGACGATTCCCCCGACAAGATGCAGGCGATGGCCAACAGCCAGGGTTGGAGCTTTCCCTACCTGTACGACGAGAGCCAGGAAACTGCGAAGAGCTACGGGGCGGCATGTACGCCCGACTTCTTCCTGATCGACGGAAACGGCTGCCTGGTCTTCAGAGGCCGCATGGACGGCAGCAGCCCGGGCAACGGCGTCCCGGTCACCGGCGCCGACCTGCGTGCAGCCCTGGACGCTCTAATCAGCGGCAGCCCAGTCCCCCCCGACCAGAAGCCCAGCCTCGGCTGCAACATCAAGTGGAAGCCGGGCAACGAGCCGGCCTACTTCGGCTAGATCGGAGCCGGCCCGGTTCCAGTCACCGGCACGCTCTGGGCAGCATTCAACTCGTCGACCTGCAGGACCTGCGTAGAGGTCGTGTCGCGGACCCCATCCAGTGTGCCCCCAGAGCCGGTGTCGGGACCACTCTGGCCGCGGTTGTCAGCGATGTAGTTGCCCGTCACGCTCTGCCCGTACACCAGCCCCCAGTCCGCGTTGCCGGTGATGTTGTTGCCAACGATGTCACAGAGATTGGCAGCGATGCTGGTGGTCTGGATGCCTCGGAAACTGTTGTTGGCAATGTTGGAGCCGGTGATCGAAGACACGTCGTGTCCACTGAGCAGGACCCCGGTGTAACCACCATTGCTGATGGTGCTGGCTGAAATCGTTCCCGACTGAATGTTGACGCCGTAGCTGCTTGCCTTGTCGACAAGCGTGTTGCTGATCGTCGCCTGGCCCAGGATCACTGAAATCCCGTTGCTACCGGCGCTGGGCTGATCTCCCGCCTGGCTCTGGTCGACGACCTGGCTCTGGTCGACGCTCAGGTCACCGAGGTAGCTGTAGATCCCGTGCAGCGTGGAGTTGGCCACTGTGCTGTTGGATACGCTCAGCCCACCGTCATAGACATAGATTCCGTGCGAACCGCTCGCTACGACCGAAGTTGTCGTCACCTGCACGCCGACACGGTAACCATAGATCCCGCCCAGACCAGAGCCGTCCACCGAGGAGCCCGTAACGACCAGGTTTCCGCCGCTGCTGTGCTTCACGCCGTAGTTGTAGCTGCCACTAATGGTGCAGGACGCGACGCTCAGCAACGGGCTCTGACGACCGCTGATGCCATCACTGCCGGCACCCTCGATGGTGCAATCGCTGACCAGACCCTGTCCGTTGTAGACGTCGACCCCGGCAGCAAAGGAGTTGCGCACCTCCAACCCCTCGGCGCTGAGGTTTCCGCCAGAGACCAGCACACCTGTGCCGCCGACAGACTCAACCACTACTGAACCATCAGTGGACACGATCAGCGCGTTGCCATCGGTAACGGAGACCCCATGGGACGCCGTTCCCGTGATCGCGGTGTTGCTCAAGCTAAGGTCGCCTCCATCGCACGAGACCCCGATGCCGCCGGTGTCGGTGACCGCGAGCCCTACCGCCGTGATCCCACCCTCAGATGCAACCACACCATGGCTATCGACACCCACGATCGAGACACCGCTGGTTCCTGCCTGGACCACCACGTCACCTCGATAAGTGCGCAGACCGTAGCCCCGCGCATCACTGACTGTACTGTCCGCAATGGTCAAGGTGCCGTACTGGGCGTACACGCCGGAAGCCTCGACGTCGCTGATTGTGCTGCCGACCACGGTGACCGCACCGTTGTAGCTGTGGGCACCCGAACCACGGGCAGCAGTGATCGTGGTGGAGAGCACAGTCGCATCGCCATCGATCACGTAGATCCCGGTGCGACCAGAATCCTGAACGCTGCTGTTCTCGACCGTCAGCGGGCCCTCGGCGTAGATTCCGTAAGAGTCCGTATCGACCACAGTCGAGTCCCTGATCACACCACCTACCGGACCGACCAGGATGCCGCTATCGCTGCAGGCACTGACCGCCAGGTTGTCTGCTTCGACACCGCCATAGGCGACTACGCAGTAGCTCTCACAATCGGTAAGGGTTGTGTCGCTTACAGCCAGGCTGGACGAACTGTCGGCGAAGATGCAGTTCCTGCCCGAGCCCTCGACCGTGGTGTCCCGCACCGTCACTTCGGCGTTGTAGAACTCCAGGGAGTGATAGTCCGTATCGGTGACGGTAACCGTGTCGACCACCACGGTGTGCGGCACGCCTGCAGTGCCGGAGTGCACCGCGCGCTGCAGGTCGCTGAAGCTACTGCCGGTAACGTTGAGGACAGGCGCCTCGCCGCTACCGTCGAACTGGACGCCCCGGAACAGCCTCGAGAAGCTCGAGGAGATCACATCAAGCCGGTTCAGATCCCTCGCAACGACGCCCGTCTGGAAGTCTCGCTGACCATCGACGAAGCTGCAGTTGTCCACTAAGAACGGCGCGCTCCGGCTGCTGACGGACAACGAAGCGTCGGAGAAGCTGCTACCGACGATCGAAGCCGAGGCGCCTCCTTCGAGGTACAAAGAGACCCCGGTAAAGCTGGCATTGTCGAGGTTGGAGAGATCCCCATCGCCGCCGACCGAGACACCGAAGTTGCCGACACTCAGCGTCGCAGCGTTGACGAAGGTGACCGGCTCTTCGGGGGTGCCGGCGAGGTCCAGCACGCCGTCGACGATCAGCCCGGTAGCCGGCAGGAACGACACCTCAACGCCAGCCTGGATGCGCAGCGTCACTCCAGCCGCCACGTACCAGACCCCGGAGACCAGCGTGTCCTCACTCCAGGTGAGATCCTGGTCCAGGGTGTAGACCGTCTCACCAGGAGCAGGCTCATCGGGCACTTCGGGCTCAGGAACCGGTTCGCCTTCCGGCGCATCATTGCAACCAAACAGGAGCAGCAGCACTAGCAAGAGAGACCATCGCTGGGACATCACTGAGTCCTTTCAGGCTATGCCGCCGCCTGGGAAACCCTCCCTGGCACCCCCATGCAACGGGATCGAAATGATAGGCCGAACGGCAAGGTGCTGCCCGGGCAAATGTGCGGCGCCAGGCAGAAGCTGCTACCAGCGCTGAACGATACGGGCCGGGCTGCCATCGCGATGGACGATGGCGGAGAGAAAGCGCTGGCGAATTGCCTGGTCCGCAGCCAGGACGAGGTCGGCAGGACTGGCCACTGCCTTACCGTTCACCTCGACCACGATGTCTCCGGGCCGAAAGAGCGATCCGCGAGCCACCGCGACCACCTCGAGCCCCGTATCGATGAGGATCCGGTCGGCAACATCCGGTGCCACCCGCTGGACACGAACCCGCAGGACCTCGACATCCACTGCCTTGCCGACACGGCCACGAGCCCACTGCGCACGATTCTGCAACTGCAGCACGGCCTTGATCGGAGGCTGGCCTGGGCGACGAGCGACAAGACCCAACTCGACACGATCCCCGGGAAAGGCGCTCCCGAACACCTCGGACCAACCGGCCCGACCACGGCAGGGTCGCCCGTCGATTGTGACCACCTGGTCACCCATCTGGACTCCGGCATTGGCCGCTGGCCCGCCAGCATAGACCGCAGCGACTCGCAGGCCGCCGCCGCCCTCTTCCTCGAGTCGCAGGCCCGGCCATCCCGGGACCACCTCTTCGCCAGCCAGCAGCAGCCCTATCGCCGAGCGCACCAACTCCACCGGCATGGCAAAGCCGATCGACTCCCCACGGCTATCGATCGCCGTGTTGACGCCGACCACAAGTCCCTTGGCATCGAACAGAGGCCCACCAGAGCTGCCCGGATTGATCGCTGCGTCGGTCTGCAGGAAGAGATCGAACTCATCGCGTCCGAGAGAGCGGGCCCGAGCGGAGAGAATTCCTCGCGTGACGCTGTGGCCGTGTCCGTACGGGTTGCCCACCGCAAACACGTCCTCGCCGACGCGAAGGGTACGCGAATCACCCAGTGTCACCGCCGGCAGGCCGGCGTCCTGCACCTGCAGTACTGCCAGGTCGATCCCCTCATCGGCACCCAGCAGCTTGGCCTGGAGGACTCGGCCCTGGTGGTCCATGACGAGGATCTCCGTGGCGCTGCCGATGACGTGCTGATTGGTGACGATCAGGTTGCGCTCAGCATCGATCACGAAGCCCGAACCCAGCGACTCCCAGTGCCGCGGCCCACCGAAAAAGGCATCCCAGTAGCTTCGTACCTGGCGCACCCCGCTGGTGTGCAGGTTGACCACCGACGGGGCGACGCGCTCGACCAGGTCGGCAAGGGCAGAGTCAGCGCGAGCCTGCGCGAGCGGGAGTAGCAGGGACGCGAGCAGTGCCCCCAGCGCCAGGCGGACGCTCATCTGCTGTCGCGGCGCCGCTGGACTTCCAGTGCTCCCGCCATACCGACGAGCATGTGCTGGTTGTTGTCGATGCGGCAGTGGTTGTCCACCTGGCCCATCCGATAGGCACCATCCGCCCGGCTCAGGTTGGGCAACCAGTAGGCATTTCGCTCCGAGAATTGCTGCTCGATCATGTGACGAGATGCCGCCAGCAGGCTGTCCTCGTAAATCGTCGCATCATCGCCCCGTTCCCAGGCCAGGTGCACGATTGCCCGCAAAGCCTCGCTGCGAGAGCCGGCGCGAGTAGTGCGCGGCGTGTCGTTGGTGCGGCGCCACGAGCCGAGATAGTCCGGAAACGGCGTATACACGTTCGGGTACTGCTCGGAACTGTAGTGGGTGGCCATGGCATAACCGGACTTCGCATAGCGATTGTCCTTGGTGGCCCGCCACAGGTGCAGGTAGGCCTGCATGACCCAGTGGTCGGGGACCTGGAAGCGATTCCGCTGGTACGAAGCGAGCTGCCGCTCGCCAATACGCTTGGCGCCGTCCAGCCAGCGAGGATCCTGGCTGCGATTGTAGAGCTGCATAAGGGCCAGCATGGACTCACCGGGGTAGTAGAGCGGTTCCTTCTTGACCGCATCCATGGAGGTCGCCTCGCGGTAGTTTCGGAAGACCTTGCCGTCCTTGTCGATCATGTCGAGCAGCGTCAGGCCCAGACCTTCGATGAGCGCCTCGTCATCGTCACGGAAGAGTGCCTCGCGGTAGCGCTTCGGCACCTTGTTCTTCTCGGGCCGGACCAGGTAGGTAAGAAGCGTGAGTGCAGCTGACCCCGACTGGCAGCGGTTCCTCTTGTCGCGCTCAAGCAGGCAGATGCGATCGCCCACCTTGTCCGTGTTGGGCTTGCCCACCGCTTCGTAGATGAAGCTCATTGCCCGGGCAGCTCGCTCGAGATACATGTCGCGGTCGTCCGCCAGCGCCTGCTCGTGGAGGGACATCTCGTACATCTCGAACAGCCCGTACACCGAGCCTGCGTGCCGGACAATGTTGTAGTCCTTGCTGCCACGATCAAGATTCGGGAAGTACTCGTAGTCGAACTTGCCGTCCTCCTTGACGGTGCCAGCCAGCCACCGACCACCGAGCTTGATCGACGCGAGCAGGTCGGCCTCGGTGGGCTCCCCCTCGAACAACACGTTGCCCCGGTAAAAGTCGGTGGCCGGGCCCTCGGGCTTCACGACTCCGAACGACTGCGTCTGGAAACGGAACAGCTCGGTGTCCTCCTTCTTCCAATCGTCGAGGCCCAGACCGGCCCACTTGCAGACCTCACGGAACATCGTCTCAAGCTTATTGGTGCGCTTGTGCTTGCGCGGCGACAGGAATCCGAGGGTTACCGGCTCGGCCGGAATCATCACGCCCTGCTCGTCACCCCGCCTGACAATGAGACCGTCCACGCCAGGCTCGACCAGGTACCAGAGCGACTTCATGTAGCGGGTCGGCAGGGGGGTCGGCTCGCCAGCAAGGTCAATGGAGAAACGCATCGAGCCCGAGGCCTCGCGCCACTGGCTGGCAGCTGGGCCGGCAGAGGCCAGTGCGTTGCGTGTCGCAGTCGCGATTGCCGTACCGATGCTGCCGGCACCATGCTCACCCCGTAGGCGCACTGTGCTGCCTTCACGGAACAGGCTGACGTAGACGGGGTGCTCGAGCTTGTCAGCTAGTTGTCCCACCCCTGCCGCTGCCTCCAACTGCGACGGCAGCTTGTCGCCTTGCCACTGTGTCCGCAGCGCGGCCCGCACGAGCTGTACCGCAGCTTGCTTCGACGCGTCGTCGAGGACGGGCCCCGAGTAGGGATTCTGCCAGGCGCGAGCCAGGACATCGGAGGTCATGCCGCCGTCAAATCCGAGTCGCGAGTCCCACTCCTCGGAGGCACCAAAAAAGTGACCTACGGTACCGCCCTCATCGATGAGTGCCGCGCTCCGGGGCGACCATCGGGTACTGGTACCGAAGCCGCCGGTGTGATCGACGGCCAGCTTCACCGTGTTGGCTACCTGGCGCTTGCGCAGCCACGTGTCGAATTCGGCGACCTCAGTGCCCCAGGTAAAGAGCACAACTGTGCGGAAGCCGACGCCGCGCCCCTCACGCACCAGCCGACGCAGCATTCGCGTAGCGGCACGGTTCTGGCGGTTGTCGGTGTCCGAATCGATGTAGACCAACAGGGTCGGCCCGCTGACCAGCTCACTGAGCTTGACGACCTCGCCGCCGCGGGTACGCACTTCGACGTTGAGAGGCACGCTGTCGGTGCCTTCCAGCGCCTTCACCGGGAACTCGATGGGTTCCGCAGGAAAGGTCGAGCTGGCGAGCTTGGCGGCAGGAGCGCTGTCCGTAACAGTGGGCTCGGCCTTGTCACGACAGGCCAGTGGCCCGATGGCCAGAGCGATGGCCAGGAGTGCAAACAGGATTTTCTTGTTGAGATCTTGCATGGCGCGCACCCTAATCAAACTGCCCTGAACCCACAAGGGAGGGCAACTAGCAGGCGGGAAACAGCGACCTTAACGACCAGCGCGAATATGCCAGGCAGACACCGGCAGGCCGCCATTGCGGAAGCGCACAATCGGCTTGCCCTTTGCACCGAAGGCGCGGGCAAATTCGGGCGCAGGAGCTAGCAGCAGCAGGTCCCAGCCGGGACGCGTCTCTCGCACTGCGGCACCCCAGGAAGACCAGGTCTCGAGACTGAGGACCTCGTCACCAGCCCCCTCGAGCCGCCGGCCATAAGGCGGATTCATGACGATGAGGCCGCCGTCGGAGTCCGGCTCGAGATCTTCCAGAGCCCGCTGCTCGATGCGCACCTGCGCCGGCATACCAGCCCGCCGCACGTTGTTCCTGGCTGCGCGCACCGCACCCGACTGCCGGTCCGAGCCCTCAATCCCGGCGCCTCCGCCGTCCGCGACCAGTTGTTCGCGGCTCTGCTGCAGGAGCTGCTGCCAGCGCGCCTTGTCGAAGCACGGAAATTGCTCAAAGGCGAAGGAACGATCCATGCCCGGCTCACGACGCTGAGCCATGCAAGCGCCCTCAATCACGAAGGTCCCGGAACCACACATCGGATCCAGCAGCCGCTGAGCAGGCGTCCAGCCCACCCTCTGCAGCAGGGACGCGGCGATCGTCTCACGCAGAGGCGCCTTGGCAGTCTCCTTGCGGTAGCCACGCCGATGCAGTCCAGCACCCGACGTATCGACGCAGACAACGAAGTGGTCCGCGGTGCCACGGATATCGACCGCGCAGGACGGCCCCTTTGCCCTACCGTCTCGCGGCCCGGCAGGGGCCCGCACGTCGAGTCCCCTGCCCACCATGGCCTCGAGCAGAGCTTCGTGCATGGCACCGGTGTGAAACAGGCGGCAGGCCCGGGTACTCGCGTGGAGCCGGACCGAGCTTCCCCGCGGAACCCAGTTTTCCCAGGCAATGGACGCTACCTGATCGCCCCACTCCGTCATCACCCGCGCCGAGAACGCACCCACCTGAAGCAGGATCCGCTCGGCAGTACGAAGCCTCAGGTTGGTGCGGTACACAGCATCAGCCGGTCCTTCGAAGAAGATGCGCCCGGCGCGCGCTGTGGTCTTGCCGATCCCCCCGCCGAGGGCGCGGACCTCGCGAGCCACGACCTTGTCGAAACCGATGGGGATAGCGGCAACCAGTTGCAGGGTCATGGCAGCGACAGCGATCTATTCGAGGGGCGGTGGGGGGATGAGAAAGGGCTCCTGCGATGCACCTGGATAAGCAAGCTCCAGGTGCTCAACGAGGACGCGTGAAGGAGTGGTGACGACCATCGGCAGCCCGGACACAGAACCCGGGCGACCGCCCGCAGAGGTCGAGCCCAGGTAGGCCATGGTGCGGACGCCGCCACCCACGCCAGCGATGTCCCGGAGCGTACGACGATCAATCCCCTGGAACTCGAGCAACAGGACCGGCTCTTCGCGACCGTCGGCATAACGCCAGACGGCGCCGGTCGGGGCCGACACCGAGCCCTGACGCGAGCGGACCAGGTCCCGGATCACCAGGACCCGGTCGTTGCCCGCTGCCTGCTGCGCCTTGGCGACCAGTCGGGCAAAGTCACGGTCATTCAGGTTGCGGGGAGAGGTCACAGTCCAGTTGCTGAGACGCCCGGCACGATGGCCACCAATGCCGCCGCGGGCATGGCCGTTACTGCCGCTTACCTCTGCACGGGGAATCCTGGACATGGCGAAGTCCACGACGCGGCCGTCGCGAACCAGTTCTACGCGGGTCGCCGGGGCGCCTTCCTGGTCATAGCGATAGCCGCCCGGAAAGGTCTCGTGGCTGAGAGTCGGGTCATCGACGACCTGCCAGCCTGCCGGCAGCACCTTGCGGTTCAAGCGGGGGCCCCGACGAGTCTGCTGCTGGTACGACCGGCCCGCCTCGGGCGACGGCGGCGTGCCATGCAGCGACGGCGGCACGATCTGGACGAACAGCTGTGATGCAGCGCGGCCTTCGAAGAGCACCGGGCCCTCGTAGTAGGGCACGACGGTCGCTGAGATCCGCGACTGCAGGGACTCGCCCATCGCCTTCACCTCGGCCGAGATCTCGGCGAGGGATGGGAGGTCTGCCTCGCTACGAACCAACCACTGGCGGTGGTCGCTAATCTTCAGTCCGTCGCTCCGCGCAGCGCTCGCTCTGGCCAGCACCACCGTGTATCCGTACGGCTGGACGATAAGGGTCCCGTCGCTACGCACCAGGTACTCGTTGCCACGGATGGTCCTGGCCGTCACGGTCCCGGTCAGCAGGCCTGCGCCGCGCAAGGTTGCCGAAGTGGATACCGCGATCTCGTTGAGAAGCTCGCGGGGGATGGGCTCGGGGCTACGGGGCGCAACGTGCACCACCGGCGGTAGAGTCGCCAGGTCCGGCGGAGGCTTGTCGCCCACCGCAGTGGACCGCGACGACACCTTGAAGGCGTAGCGCTGCCGCGCCGCCTTGTAGCTGTGGTCACCGATGAGCCAGAAGTCCCGGGGCACGTTCTCACCTCGGTCCTCGACCACCAGCGTAGCCTGGACGATCGCATGCGGAAGGGAAGCAACTCCGCCACCCCGGATCCGACTGGAGTTCAGCTCCTCCGTACCGACCACGACTTCCATGCTGGCAGGCCGACTGGCGCCTCCGTTGGTGTTGCGCAAAGCCCCGAAGTCGGCAACAGCGGTATGCCGGTCCAGGTCGCGCACCACAATCTCGGTCCAGGCCGGTGACGGCTGGCCATCCAGAGACAACTGCTGTGATGCTCTGACAGCCGCCTCCAGTTGCTTGACCAGGCGATCCGCTGAGCCAGCCTCGGGCGAGGGACCAGGAGGACTCAGAAGGGGCGGCTTGGACTGGCCCTTGAGCTGACGTTGCGCTTCCACCTGGGAGACAAGCAACGACGGAGCGGCAGCGCTGACCGGCACCCAACCGCTCTCGGCACCGCAGCTGCCATTGAATACCTCGACCTGTTCACCCGCCGCCACGATCTGGGAGAAGGTCTGCAGCGGGGTTCCGATGAAGTCAATTCCCCGCACCAACTCGTCGGGACGACCGTCGACGAAGATGCGTCGCGCCAGCAACACGCTGATCTTGTAGGCATTCGGCAGGAAGGTGCCCGTAAAGGTGAAGCCGCCCGAGATGTCCTCGATGTAGAGGCCGTACTCCAAGCCGGCCCGCTTCGCCAACTTGCGCAGCTTCTTGCGAAGCTCCGCATCGGAGATGCTCTTGTGGGCAGTCACCAGCAGGTTGCCCTGACGCGCAACCACTGCCCGACCCGCCTGGCGACGGCCGTGCGCGTTGCTCCGTCCGCCTTCGGTGGCCGGTGATCGACTCTCGAGGAAACCCTTGAGTACGCCCTTGTCTACCAGCGTGACCGGCGCGCTACGGACACCCTGGTTGTCGAACGCATAGGCCCCCCTCAGGTCGATTCCCTCGGCCTGCGAGAGGGAGGGGTCATCATGGACCGACAGGAACTTGGGCAGGATCGATTCGCCGACCCGGTTCAAGAAGGTCTGGCCGTTGTCGACCTGCTTGAGACGGCTTCCCTCTACACGATGACCGAAGATCTCGTGAAAGAACACCGCTGCGGCCCTGCCGCTCAGGATCGCCGGACCGCTGTAGGGTTGCTCACGGGGTGCAGCGCGCAACGCTACCAGCTGCTTCTCCAACTCTTTGGCCACCGCCGTAAGCCCAGCCGCATCAGGCAGCGTGTCGCTGCTGGCCGTATCGACGGCCTCGTAAATCTGAATGCGATCGCCATCCGATGCGACGGTGTCAGCCGTAACGCCCATGCGGAAGCGCTTCCTTCCATGGCGTACGCGGTGTCCTTCGGAGCTGACAAACCACTGGTTGGTCACCTCGGCGGTCAGGCTCACCGAGGGGTCCAGTGCCGTCGCACTGCTGCTAAAGACCGCGGATGCCGTGCGCACGGCGTCCTCCAGGACTTGCAGGTCCAGGTCCTCTAGTGACGCGAGGGGCAGAATCTCCTGCTCCGGCTCCGCGGGCGCGAGGTCCAATCCCTTGCCCTCCTCGGCCACCAGCACCTTCTTCTCCGACTCCACCTGTTGCATCCGCTCGCGGCTTTCGCGGTAGGCGTGTTCGACCTCTCGCCAGATGGCCCGACGCAAGACACCGACGTCAGAGCCAGAACCCAACTCACGGCCTGAGCGGCTGTAGTCGGAGTTGCTTTCACGCAGAGGGTGGGTCGAATCCATGCTGGGATCGCCCAGCCGCACATCCGCATGCACAATTCGCCGGCTGCCCAGACGGTAGCCCTGCAAGCCACCCTCCTCGCCGTGCATCTTCACCCCCTGCAACTCGATGACCTCCAGGCCGATGAAGTAAGGCACCTGCTCCTTCTTGCTGAGCAACTCCTGGCTCCTGCGAAGTTCGAGCTCCAGGGCCTCGAGAACCGGGTCCGAATCAGCCGTCGGAGGCACTTCACCGGCAGTCACCGGGACAGACAGAAGCAAGACGGCTAGTGAGACGAAGGAGGCAAAAAGGTGGTTTGGCTTCATTGCAGTTCCAGGCAACTCAGTGAATGGAAGTCAGGAGCGAACGAAGGCTGCAGCATAGAAGCCGTCGGTGCCGTGACGATGAGGGTACATACGTACAACCCGTCCGTCGCCAACTTGTTCCGCGAGAGTCGAACCGAGCAGTTCGGTCGATGGCCGCAGAGTAAACTCGGGGTGGCAAGCGAGGAATCGATCGCTCACCTCTTCGTTCTCGCTCGACAGCACGGAACAGGTGGCATAGACGAGCAAGCCGCCACTGCGGACCAGGGGTGCGAAGCGGTCGAGGATCCCTGCCTGCTTCGCGGGCAGGGCGGCAAGTTCGAGAGGCGACAGGTGCCAGCGCTGCTGCGGATTCCGACGCAGAGCGCCGGTTCCTGAACAGGGAGCATCCACCAGCACTCTGTCGATGCCGCCGATCAAGTTCTGCAGTTCTGGGGGCAGGCCGCCCTGCTCCTCCAGCAGCACCGGCTGAACGCAGGTCAAGCCGCTCCGACGTAAGCGTCTAGCGGCCTCTTTGAGGGCTCCCTGCCGCACATCTCCGGCGAACAACCGACCGCGACCCGCCATGGCTGCGCCCAGGGCCAGGGTCTTGCCGCCAGCACCGCTACAGGCATCCAGCACTACCTGGCCCGGCGACGCAGCCACGAGTTCGGCGATGACCTGGCTGCCCTCGTCCTGCACCTCGAGCCGGCCCTCGCGCACCCCGGCCAGGGAGTTCACGTCCAGGTGCGAACCGAGGACGATACCGTGTCGGCTGTAACGACTCGCGCGGGCTACTACCTTTGCTGCTCGTAACTCCGCCAACGCCTGGTCCCGCTCGATCTGCCCTGAATTCACGCGCAGGCACAGGGGGGCGCGCTCGTTGAGCGCCAGTCCGAGAGCGACCGCTTCGGGCAGGCCGTCGTAATCAGCGCTGAACTCAGCAAACAGACGCTCACCGAGCCAGGCCGGCAGCGACACGGCGACAGAGAATGCCGCTGCGGTGTCGGGCTGGTCCTCGAGCAGCCATCCCTGCAAGGCGTGCAGTGGATCCGCGAGCAAGTCCCAGTCAATCTCCGCGCGTCCACCCAGAGGCCCTACCTTCTCCGCCGGCAGGCCCAGCAGCATGACCAGGCCACCGAGAACGTAGGCGCGGTCCAGAGCCCCTCCGACAGCAGCCTCGCTGAGACCGGCGCGCTGCAGAACCACTTCGAGGCTCCGGTGATGTCGGCCGAGGCCGTGCAGAAGTTCGCCCAGCAGGCGACGCTGCGCCGACGGAAGGATGCTACGGCCCTTGCGCTGAGCCCCCGAGACCACCGCACGAGCGCGTCGCCAGTCGGTGCGCAGACGTCCGTAGGCATCGCAGGCCAACTCCATGAACGCGGGAGACGGCACCACATCCTGCGAGAACAGACCACCCACCTGCGGCCGAGGGACGGCCACCTCCAGGAGTTTCCACGCGACACTGTCCCTCACGGCCAGTCCCCTGGAATCGGAAGTTCGGGAAGCGGGTCCGATGGCCAGCCCTGCAAAGTCGCGTGGTGCAGATAAAACCGTCCATGACCCAGCGGATCCGGGCTGCCGCCGTACAGCTTGTCACCCAGCAGCGCCAATCCGGCGGCAGCAGCGTGCACACGCACCTGGTGCATCACGCCGGTCGACATCGTCGCCTGCCAGAGCCCATAGCTTCCGGCCTCCCTACCGACTCTGCGGAAGCTGGTCTGCGCCTCGTACCACCGACCTCGATGCGGCGTCGAACGACCCCGCTGCCAGGTCATCCGGGTGCGCTTACGCTTGTCGTGGGCAAGCGCATGCTCGAGGTGATGTTCATCCCAGTCGACATCTCGATCACTGAGAAAGAAGTAGCTCTTGCGCAGGCGACGCTCGGCGAAAGCAGCTCGAGCCTCGGCAAGGGCCTCCAGCGAGCGCGCAGCGATGACCAGCCCCGAGGTCCAGTTGTCGAGACGATGAACGAGCCCCCCCGCAAACCCCTCAGGCCACTGCGAGCCGGTACCGGGCTGTTCCTGCTCCGGGAGCAGGGACAGCAACAATGAGCAGAGGCTGTCACCCACAGAGCCATCGTGCCGGTCGAATACCGGCACCCCGGACGGTTTGCTCAGGTACAGGAACGAGGCGTCCGAAGACACCACGACATCGGCTCTGGACACGCTCAGCTCTCCTGCTCGTCCGCACAGGGGCTGCGCCCGGTACTCTTGCCCCACCGGGCACACAGATCCGCGTACCAGTCCTCCAGGCGGCGGCCCGCAAAGAAGCCCTCGCGCGTCTCAACGAGGAGGCGTTCACCACCGTCGAGGTGAATCCAAAGGGTGTCGTCCAGGGCGCCACCCTCATCACGTCCGAAGTGGCGCAAGTTGGCGACATCGCTCCACTGCGCAATTGCACACAGTTGCAATGAACGGAAACAAATCTGCTCGCTGGTCCAGGCAAGGGCATGCCAGCCCTCGTCGCCCGAGGTAAGGCGACGATAGCGTCGGACCGCTCGAAAGGTACGCAGGAAGCCCCAAGACGCAAGGATCACAAGGACCAAGGTGCCGGCGCGCGCCAGCGGCGGGTCGACACCCAACTGCGGCGCAACGAAGTAGAGCGCCGGGGCCACGGCAAGCAACAGCCAGTCCCGGCAACCGCCACGATACGGCGGCCAGGGACCCTTGTCGGTGCCCTTCACCAACAGGTCCGCGTCAGCCAGGAAGTCGACCAGAGCCCGTTCATCGTCCCTGCCGAGACGCTCAAAGGGTAGTACCAGCGCCATCTCAGTCCTCTTCGAAACCGGTCGGAAGGAGCATCAACGCACCCAGCGCTTCTTGCAGCGGGCGGCCTCCAATCACGTCGTGTACAGCATTGACGATGGGCATGTCCACGCCCATGCGCTGCGCCAGCTTCACGAGAGTGCCGACTCGCGCAGCCGCCTCGGCATGACCGCCACCGCCGGACGAAGTCGCGAGGGCCATGCCGGCGCGCACCACCTCGTCGTCGAAGTCCTGCAGACTGCGCATCCAATCGCCGACACCCCCCAGCCCGGAGAGGGTCCTGCGCTGTCCCCCCATAGCAACCGACAGGCGCCCGGCTTCGACGATGGCGCGCGTCAGCAGAACGGCGGGAAGCCCGCGGCCCAACTCGGCAGCCGCAATCATTCCGGCAGCGAGCGCGACTGGAGCCCACATGGCGCCGCCCACCTCGACCCCCGGCAGGTCCATCGAGCCGTACAGCCGCAGACGTGGGTGCCCGAGAAGCTGACAGACCTCTTCGACCAGCGAGCCGAAGGGACTGGCCACCACCGCTGCGCAGTCATCGCCACGCCAGAGGTCATCAGGCACCACAGGACCGGCCAGGGCCCCTACCCGCAACACGCAACTACCATCCACCACGATCCGAGACACCGACCGACCATCAGCTGCAAAGCCCTTGGCTGTATGCACAACCCGGTGCTCAGGACGAAGAAATGGCGCCATTCGGGCCACCAACTCAGCGGCCCTGGACGGCGGCACCGCAAGAAACAGCACCTCAGCTTCGAGAGCCTCTGCCAACTCCGCCACGGGGGTCACCTGCTCAGGAAGCTCCCCTGGCACCGATTCAGTGCGGCGGGTCTGCGCGATTTCGGCGATCCTGGCGGCGCGGCTCGACCACAGGCGAACAGGGTGGCCGGAACTGCCCAGCAGAAAGGCAAGCGTGGAGCCCCACTGGCCGGCACCCACGACCCCTGCGACGGGCGCCTCTGCGCTCATCATGCACGTCCCTTCACAACGGGAGCCGGAGCTGAAAGGGGGTAGCCTGCCAGGCGATTCGCATAGAACAACGCCAACTTTGGATCGTCCATCAAAAGGGTCGTGCCCTCCTGGGAGACCGCCCGACTGTTGTGATAGCGGCCGAATTGTTCAATCCCGGCTCTGCAGACATCCTCTGGCCGACCCTCCCGCAAGGAGCCGCCGAGCCTGACCTGCTGGCGCGCCGCAAGTTCGCGCAGCTCGGCAAGCAGCGCGCGTAGCTCCGCGTCCACCTCTCTCTGGTCGAAGCGACGCGCCTCCAGCGGCAGCAGCAGGCGACGAAACAGGTCCTGCCCCGGGTTGTGTGCCTCGAGGCGGCGGTGCATCGCAGCCGCCAGCACGTGGGTGTCATAGAGGATGGTGTCGCGATCATAGGCAGCCGAGACCGCCTCGGCGAGACGGCCGGTGTAGAAGCGGTCCCGCTGCTCATCAGACACCAGCTGACCACCGGACATCACGTAGCCAGCGGGATCGAAGGAGCGGCCGCTGGGATCCAGCGAGTCGCCCTTCTCGTCTACTGGATTGCCGAAGGGATCCAGCGGCCGACCGAACACCACTTCGACGGGATTATCGAGGCTGAGCATGTTGCGCACGAACTGCAGCACCCGGTCCGGACGGCTGAATTCGTCGTCTGTGATGATGTAGCGCGACTTACCGGCATCGAGCAGGTGGTCTTCCACCAGGGTCTCGGCCTCCAGCACCAGGTTGTAGTTGATGGTCGCGGGAATAAAGAACACCCGCGCCTTGTCGACGCCCCGGGCAAGGTTCCGCTGGTAGGCCTCCAGTCCCGTCGCAAGAAGGCCCTTCTTGAGGCGAGTCTCGACCCTGCCGCTTCGGGACCTGGTACCGCCAGGGAAAAACAGCGAATGCCAGCGCCGCTCCAGTGCGTAGGTGGAGTACTCCTTGAGCACCTCTTTGTAGAGGCCGTGCTGCTTGGCGCGATCGATTCGATACGCGCCCAGGTGGTCCATGAACCATGACAACAGCCAGTTGGTAAAGAGGTTGATCCCCGCTCCATAGATCATGGGCGGCAGACCCGCCTCGTGCAGGGCGAAGCCGATGACGGGAGAATCCAGGTTGCTGATGTGTGTCGGCACCAGCACGCAGGTGCCCAGTTCGACCAGCTTGTCGAAGCTCTCCACCGCACCACGGGATTGGATCTTGTCGCTGAGGGTCAGTTGACCACTGAGGGTACGACTGAGCATGCCCCACAGTTGCTGCTTTCTCAGCAGCAGCGCGAGCCCCTGGGGCAGAACTCGCGTCGCGCTCTCGTAGGTAGCAGCATCGAAGTGACCGTGGATCTCGGCCACGTACAAGCGAACCATGTCGCGAAGATCCGCACGTAGTTGGTCGTCGTTTGCCCACGCGAGTCGGCGGCGGATCTCACGCAATCGCACCAGTTGCTCGAGGTCGCGACCCTGGGCATCCCTACCGATTCGCTTCTCTTCGCTGAAGCAGCACTCGTTGAGCAGGTAGGCAAGCTCCACGCCCTGAAGGCGGCTTTCGACCCGGGTGACGAGGTCCCCGAGGACCCCTTCGTCGTCGACCGGCTCCCTGGCGATCCCCTCGCGACGTAGCATAGCCACGAGCCTGGGGGTTCTGCCCGGGGCTGTCAATCAGGCAGAGTGTGCCCATGCAGCGATCCAAACGCCTACGCTACGGTCGTTTCTACACCAACCCGTCCGTCGCCGAACTCACCTTGCAGCTCGCTGCTGCCGGCCCCCGCGACCGCATCTGGGACCCCACCTGTGGCGACGGTGCCTTCCTGCGCCGCGCCCATCGCGATGGGCACAACGCGCAACGATTGTTCGGACACGACATCAACCCAGAAGCTGTCGCCACCTGCGCTGCGGCGCTACCCCAGGCGACCGTGCAGGTCGCGGACCTGTTCGACCTCGATCCGTCACAACTCGGAACCTTCGAGGTCATCGTCGGCAACCCGCCCTATGTCCGGAACGAACGTCTGCCGGCAGAGCGGCGCGCCGAGATCCGCTCTCGGATTCAAGCCAGCCTCGGCTTGCGACCACCCGCCCAGTGCGACCTCTCGCTACTTTCTCTGCTGCAGGCTCTGCGCTTCCTTGCACCGGGCGGCCGGCTCGCCTTCGTCATGCCGAACACCTGGATGGATGCCGACTCTGGCCAGTCCCTCCGCCCTTTCCTGCTGGAGCACTACATGCTCCGCGCGGTCGTGGAATCCCGAAACGAACCGTGGTTCCCAGAAGCCAGCATCAACACGGTAATCGTCGTGCTGGAAGCACGAGGACCAGACAGCGTTGTCGGCGACACCTGCTTTGCACAATTGCTCGGCTCAGCCGGCGACGGCCAGGCCGCAGCGATCCTCGACCCAGAGGTTCCAGCGGAGCCGACACTACGACGTCGATGGGTTCGCCCAGCACAACTGCTGAAGGAAGGGCCGCAGCGAGCCGAACCGCGCTGGAGCACCTTTCTACGCGCCGCGCCCATCTACTTCGACGTCCTCGAGCGCGCCGAGGGTCGGGTTGTCCGCCTCGGCGACCAAAGCCGTCCACTCCTGCGCAAGGGCTACGGCACCAAGGTCGGCATCAGCGCGTTCTTCAGTCCCAGACGATCCCGGCAGTTCACCCGTTTTGCGGTCGAGGAATGTTACCAGCGGCCCTTCCTGAGAAGTCTGCGCGGCCTCCATCGCTACATCGTCCGAGAGGGGGACGTCGACGCGCGCGTGTTCGTTTGCGACAGCGACCACCTGGACCGGGAGACAAGCCCCGGAGCGAGGAGCTACATCTCCTGGGGCGAGCAACAGAGCAGTCGAGGGTGTCCATGGCCGGAAGTGCCCTCGGTACAAGGCAACCACCCCTGGTATCAACTTCCGGAATTGCGCACTGGCGACGTCATCCTGCCGCAGTTCCGCATGGACCGACACTACGTGCTCGGCAATCCCGAACGACTGCCCGTGAACAACTCCGCCTGGTGGGGCGAGTGGCTGAATCCCGAGCATCGCGAGGTGGGGGTGGCCCTGCTCAACTCCACCTGGGTTGCCTTAGCCACTGAGACGGTCGGTCGAGTCAACCTCGGCGAGGGACTGCTCACCTGCTACGGACCCGACCTCGACGCCATCCACATCCCTGATCCGAGCTACTTCATCGGCAGTCCGGCTGGCTCACGGCTGCTGGCCGCATGGAGGCAACTATCGCAGCGCACCGTCCTTCCCCTTGCCCAGGAAGTTCACAAGGGGGACCGGAGGGCCCTCGACGATGCCGTCCTCGACGGGCTGGGCCTACAGAGAACGCTGGGCCGAGGGATTCGGACGGCAGCCGTGAGGATGCTGGAAGAGAGGCTCGAACTGGCCTCGAACCTCAAGCGAAGCAGGCAACAGCAGCAAGCCTAGTGGCAGCACAGCAGCGAAGGGGACCTGCCTTCAGGAGCGAGTCAGCAGCCAGAGCAGAACCGCCAGCACAAGCACCGCGGCGACAATCATCGGCCAACGCTGCAATTCAACCTCGATCGACTCGTCGGCAACGCTGTCCTGTTCCTGGATCGTCGCCACATCCGAACCCACGGCCGACAACTGAGTCACCCCATCCACGGTACCGATCTCGTGTTGGGCATGAATGGAGTCCTCGCGCATCTCGTCCTCGATCGCCTGGTCGTTGTCGTGCATTTGCCGCAAGGCTCGGATCGCGGGTGCCGAGAGGCTCTGCTCGCGGGCATGGCCCAGGGTCTGGTCAAAGGGGGGAGGCGTCATGCTGCTGGGGTAGCGTGCACGCAGGTCCTGCATGGCTGACTGGCACAGGGAGAGGTGCTCGCGACGCGCCGAAAGAGTCGCCTCGATGTCGAGCAACTGGTGTCGATCCTCGGGCAGCCTCCAGGTCTCCTGAGCCGAATCTTCGTACCTGAGGATTTCCCCGACCGACTCCACGGTGTTGCGCCAGCCCTCGTAGTGGTGGGACAACCACTCCCCGTCGCTCCACTCGCGTATGTAGGGAGGCAGGACATCCCGGTAACAACCGGGACAGACGCCCTCCTCGGCCCACTCGGCGGCTTCCCGTGTCCAGACTTCGCCGATTGCCTCGTGGCGGAAGTCTGCCAGGGAGGTCTGCAGTCCGCACACCGGGCAGGGCAACTCGTCATCGATGTCGGTGAGGTGGCTCTCACCATCGACGATCGTGCTGATGTCACCCGTGCTGAGGAGCCGAACTCTCTGCAAAGACACCGTCGAGTATTCGGGGTCTGCACGACACTCTGGGCAGGCGGTCTCGTGATCGGTAACTGCGTAGTCCCCGTGCAAGGGGCAATAACGCTTGCGGTCGGTAGCCATTGCCTGCCTCGCTCCTCGGACACATTCTAGCCCACCAGCGAGGTGCGGAGATCCGCAGGATTGAGTCGTCTCGGGAAGTGCAGCGCCTTACGACCGCTAAGTGGTCTAGGCTCAAGCCGTGGCCACCAACGCCCCGATCCTTGCTCCCGAGGGAGCTCCCATGGCTACAGCACTGCTCTGGGCAGCGGCCGCAGCGGCCCTGGGAGCAGCCACCCTGTCCCTGGTGCTGTACTGGCAGTTGCACTTGCTGGACTACAGTGGCCCGTTTCGGCCTTCGCTCGCACCCGGTGAGTTTGACCTGCTGCTCACCGCTCGCGCACTCGCCGCAGGCCAGTACCTTCCACTCTGGGCCGGTTCCGTCCACCCCGACGCCATTGGCACCTACCTGGGCGCCATCGAGGTTGCAGTCCTGCTCAAACTCGGACTCAGCGACCTCGCGGCACTCAAGCTCTGCGGAATTGCCCACTACGCCGTGCTCTGCGGTTCGGCTACCGGCCTTGCCGCTCGCCTCGGCGGACGAAATGCTGCACTGCTCTGCGCCGGCTTGCTGGTGTTCGGTGCCCCGTCACTGGTCGGCGCACACAGCTACTTCGTGGGAACCACCACCGAGGTCATCGGCGCACAGGTAATTGCCCTGTGGTGGATCATCGAACTCGTTCGGGCGCCCGGACTCGGTCGATCCCGCCTGTCCGTCATCGGCTGTGGGGCACTGCTGGGCACCGCCCTGGTCTACTCCAGCCACACCGCCTGGCTGGTCCTGTTCGCGGCGATCTATTGGCTGCTCGAAGCCGAACGTCCGAGACGCCTGAGCAGCCTGGCATGGTTGCTGGTCGCCATCGCTGTTGCCGTGCTCCCCTGGAAAGCTGCAGGCGGCGCACCCGGCCCGCCGGCTCCAGCCTTCACCCTGAAGTCGATACCCGTCACCGCAATCATCGCGGGTCTGGGCTGGGATGACATCTCGACCCTCGCGCGCCGGCTACCCTTCGCACTGATCGGTGGACGAGAAGAGGGCAGCTCTCTTCGCTGGCTGCATGCCGGCTGGATGGCCATGCTGCTCGCCTCGTTGACCTGGACCCTGCTGTCCAGGGCGCGGGCCTGCACAAGGGGGCCCGGGCGACCGCTGGATGGCCTGCTGGCAATCTACGCCATCGGCGCACTGGCACCGATGCTGTTCGCCGGCAGCCTCGCCGGATACCCGGCAGCCTTCCGCTACAGCTTCAACGGTGTCGTCATCGCGGCGATCCTGCTCGGGCTTCGCTACGGCGACCTGCACCGGCTGCTGGCCGCGTCCTCATCGAGAGCAGCTGCCGGCCTGCTGGCGGTTGCCACCAGCGTAGCCCTGGCACTGGGGACGCTCTCGCTACCGTCGTCTGCAGGCCTCGAGTTGGCTCCAGGACAGGCAGCCTTTTTTGCCGGACAGCACCGGATCTTCCTGGTCGAAGACGATCCTCATCGGCACTTCCACTACCTGCATTCAGCCGTCAGGGTCGGCGAGCAGGACGCCTGGCTGCAGGGCTACGGGATGCTCCTGGGTGAGGAGTTCAGCCACCGACTCAAGGCGAGCGGCAACGACACAGGTGGCCCTCTCCCCTCGCAGGCGGAGCTCTGGCTGGCGCCGACCCGGACCCTGCAAGCACCGGCAGCGAGGCGCAGCATTGTCATCGGCCTCGGCCTCGGCATTGCCTATGACGGGCTCCTCGACCAGGGAGACCTCAAACTCGTTCAGCAGATATCGCCAGAGCAGTTGGGCGATCTCTGGTTCGGCGCCGGCGCTGCCCTGGCTGAGCGTTCCTACTGGAGCGGCTCACCTCCGGTCCTGCGGGTCGAGGGCGGCTGGCAGGCGCTCGGTTCGGCGTTGCCTTTGCGGGGTGCGTTCAGCGACGGCTACCACTCGATCGTGGGCGCTCCGCGAGACGGCCTGGCAGAGATTCTGCCTGCCAACGCCAGCCTCGAGGGACAGGAAACCCAGCAGGCTCCCAGCAGACTCGGCGAGCGACGACTCGCCCTGCCTCATCCGTTCATCTACAACCGAATCGCCCAGGAAGGCCGCGGGGAATTCAAGTAGGCAGGTGCCCGTGCCCGTCGGGCTGAGTCAGCAGGATCGCAGCGAGCACCTCGAGCCGCACGGTGGGGTCACGGGATGCGAGGTAGGTCTGACCCAATTCGGCGGGGACGTCGAGTTGCCAGGCCAGGAGCGACGCGGGGTCGGGGCTACTGCGCAACTGCTGCTCCAAGTAGCGCACCGGCAGGGCCCCCTCTCGCAGCCTGTGAAGAACCAATTCGAGGGCTCCTTCAAAAGCCTTCTGCGAGGAGATGCCATCCTGCGGCACGGGCTCCACCGCGGCGCGCCCATCATGGATTGCGCCGATGCGAACACCTCGCCACGGATGGAGCACACCGATCCAGCGACCATCCTTGAAGGGCGCGAACTGCAACAGTTCCACAGCCGCACCGTGCTGGGCGAGAGCCCCAGAGAACTGCGGGGCAAGGCAAATCCAGCCGTCGGATTCCATGATCTGGTACGCGGCCATGATCGAGTCGTGCCGGTTCGCCACTGCCCAACGCGGCGGCCCAGGCAAACGCACGGGCCCGTTGAGGGCGATCACGCGCATCCGCGAAGGAGGCGGAGCCTCGCGCTGCATCACTGAACCGGGTCTCCAGCAGCAACCGGCCACCAGCATCGAGCCCATGACGTCGATAAGGACGGCCTGATCATCGTCGGAATAGCCGCTCAGGGAAAACACACAAAGAGGCGGCAACAGGCCAATGGCAGGATCGTCACCAGCGATCACGCCAGACACCAGGCTCAGCCCTACCAGTTGCTGCTCGTCTAGGGGGAGACCCACGAGACGACTCAGGCCTTCGGCCCAGACCCGCCGACCGCTGCCCCGGAAGATCTGCCTCTGGTGGTCACCACCGGGCAAACCGAGGAAGAAGCCCGACGACTGGCCAGTCTCGAACTCGAACAGCGCCAGCACTGGCTTGCCGGAAAGCTCCGCCAGGCGCTGTGCAATGTCATCGAGGCCGCGGAACCACCACCCCGAAGAGAACAGGGCGATGGCGGTACCACGGCCACGTCCGGGCCGGCCCGAAACCAGGGACAACAGGTCGACCTCTCGCAGGACCTGAAACACAGTCTCGTCCCAGGGCGGTGCATCCTGGGAGTCCAGCGCCTCCTTGACGAGGGCAGGATCCAGTAACTCCGCTGCGAAGAGCAGTCCACATGGTTTGCTCATACTCGGCTCACCCCGCTCGGGCTGCGACGCTCCCCTTTGGCGCCGGCGCGCAAACGTCTACCTGATCGCAGCGGATGTGGCCAGTCTCAGTTCGTGCTCAGTCGACCAGGGTCGTCCCCATGACCCCAGTGGCGCGGTCGGCGCTGCTGGCCTTCTCGTCGCTCGTCTGATCCTCCTCAACGGGCATCAGGAAGTCGCCGGCAACCGGACGCATCACAGCACGATGCACCTCGATCCCGGGCATCTCTGCGAGTTCATCGCCGAAGCGGCCCATGACCTCCTGGACCCGCTCCGTGCGGTCAGGGGGATACGAGACGCTGAGAAGCTCAGCGACCATGTCCGTGCGGATGGTCGAGACCTGAGCGGTCGCCTTGCGTCCACCCAGCAGTTGCTGGATGTAGTTCCAGTCCGAGAGGCGCTCATCGGGCCGCTTGATCAGCGCACCCATAATGAACTCGCGCAGGCCATCGGGGATGTCGGGCTGCAGTTTGGAGACATCGACTGGCTGCTTGCGCACGTGCATTTGCAGCAACTCGCGGATGGTGTCGGCATAAAACGGTACCCGGCCGGTAACCATCTCATACGCCATGACGCCCAGAGAGTAGATGTCAGCACGGCCGTCCACGGCCTTGCCGACGGCCGCCTCGGGCGCGAGATAGCGGGGTGTCCCTTCGACGGTCTTAGCCCGCTCTGCGGTGGGACCCTTCGGAATCGGGCGGGCAATACCGAAGTCCATCAGCTTCACGTCACCCGACTTGCCGACCGCCGTGTTGGCGGGCTTGACGTCACGGTGAACGATGCCCTCACCGTGCGCATAAGCGAGACCGGCGCCGACCTGGCGAAGGATGTCCATGCACTCTGCAGCAGGCAGGGTCTTCCGAACCGAGAGCAGCTTCGCGAGGTCGGTGCCATCGACCTTCTCCATGACGATGAAGTAGGTCGCATAGGCAGCCTCGGTATCGAAGATCTGCACGACATTGGGATGCGTTAGTCCGGCAATTGTGCGGGCTTCTTGCAGGAAGCGCTCCTGGAAGGTCTTGTCGAACAGCAGCGAGTGACTGAGCATCTTGATGGCCACCAGGCGATTGAGGGCAGGATGAATGCCCTCGTACACCTTGGCGGTCGCTCCCTCGCCGAGCTTGCCCAGCAACCGGTACTTGCCCACCTGGGAGATCTGGCTCTGCTCGAGTCGCTTGCCCAGGATCTCGGTCAGGAACCGCGCCAGGGGCGGATGCGCCCGCAGGAGCGGCTGAAGGGTGTCGCGATTCAGACTCAGGGTGGTGACTGCCTCTTCGGCGATGACATCGGCGCTACGACGCTCGCCCGTCAGCAGCGCCATCTCTCCCACCAAGTCCTTCGGGCCCAGGTGAACGACCATCTTGGTGTCGCCCTGCGGGTCGAGAATCGGCACGGCGACCTTGCCCGTGACGATGATGTGCATCGAGTCGCCTGCGTCGCCCTTGCGGATCAGGTAGTCGCCCTCGGCGTACTCCCGCTCCTCGATCTGCTCGGCAATCTTGCCGAGCTCGTTGGGCGCGATGCCGCTGAAACCGTTGACTTCAGAAAGGAATGAGACCGTCGACATGGATCGTGAGCGTCCCCCGTCCGGGGCGCGGAGTCAATAGCCCATCTCCCTTAACCCGCCTGATGGGAAGGCTGGGCAATTCCTCCCTGCCCCCGCCGCCAACATGCTGCTAGAGTCCATGCGCCGTGAATCCAAAAACCCACACGGAGGAGGACAATCACATGAAGAGCGGCCTCCTGCTGCTACTGAGTCTGGCGCTACTTCTGCCAGCGACGAGCGCCACTGGCGGAGTCTCGGAAACGGAAGCCGAAGCCCTTGCCATGAGTTGGGTACGGGAGCAGTCTGGCAACGGTACGATCGCCTATCCCGAGGCACTCAAACTGACCCCGAGGATTGTGCTGCCCTGGGCGGCAGGCACCCGCGTCCGCCTACAGCAGACACTGCTGGGCGTTCCCGTACACGGGCACGAGGTCATTCTCTCCTTCGATCCCGAGGGAAAACTCATCCGTCAGCACGGAGCGCCTCTCCGCTCGGTTCTCCTCGACCCGAACCCGAGCTTTCCCCTGGAGTTGGCTGCGGAGTTGGGTCAGCAGGCGGCCTGGCTGATGTACGGCAGCGGTACCCTGTGGCCTGCGCGCGGCGAGTTGCGCATCTTGATCGACGGGCGCGGAACCACCCGGCTGGCCTGGCAGGTAGAGGTAAGCACCGCACAGCCCATCGGCACCTGGCGGTTTTTCATCGACGCCCACGATGGCAGCCCACTTCACCACGAAAAGACGCTGTGGAACGGGCGCGGCAACATCTACCCGACCAATCCCGACGTCAGCACCCTGCAGGAAGTCGACATCATTGGCATCACGGGTGGCGGGTTGCTCGGAGAGTACGCGCAGGTACGTTCCTGCAGCGACTGGGACAGCGGCGACAACCAGTGCCAGGGCAAGGACACGCTGGCACAAGCCGACAGCAACGGTGACTTCCTGTACGACCCGGACCCGACCTCCTTCGACGACCCCTTCGCCGAGGTCCAGATGTACTACCACCTGGACCTGATCTCGCGCTGGTTCCAGGACAGGTACAACTTCCGACACAACTTCGGACTGATCCAGGACCAGAGCATCGAAGGCATCGTCAACTTCGACTACGCCAACGCATTCTGGGGAGACGCCGACGGCGATGGAATCGGCGAGGTCGCGTTCGGGCAGACCGCCACCTACGACTACGCTTACGACGCCGACGTCATCTACCACGAGTTCGGCCACTCGGTGTTCGGCCGCATCGTCAACCCCGGCTTCATCGGCGCCGACAGCTACGGCGTGGAATGGGCAACTGGCGCACTCAACGAGGGAACTGCCGATCTCTTTTCGCTGGTGCTGACCGGCGACCCGAACCTGGGCGAGTACGCTGCCGGTGGCTTCAGCCTCGGCAGTTCCTCAATCCGAGCACTCGACGAAGACCGCCACTGCCCCACCGACCTGTTCGGAGAAAGCCATCGTGACGGTGAGATCTGGGGAGCCCTTGGCTGGAATATGATCGAGGATGAGCTGCTGGGACCCGAGCTCACCGCCGACCTGGTCTACGGCGCCATCAGCACCTGGGCATCCGATGTGAACTGGCAAGAGGCCGGCCAGTCCCTGGTGGAGAGTGCCGCGGACATGCTCGACGCAGAGGTCATCAGCCAGGAACAGCACGACGCCTTTGTGTTGCACGGCCAGGAGTCGGGCGTCATCGGCTGCGGACGGGTAATCCGCCTGGACGAAGACCAGGAGCCGACTCTGTTCATGGTGCACATCGGCTTCATGGGCGATGTAAACGTGCCCCTGGGTAACCAGTTCAGCCTGGAAACCAGTGAATACACGTACCGACTGCGCTTCCGTGTCAAGGAGTTCCAGCGCAGCAATGCGAATCTCGCCTGGCGATTGCATGTACGCCGTGGCGAGTACATTCACCACGATCTACAGCCCATCGGCAACTTCGAGGTGCCAGTGGCTGCTGACTTCGACTTCAGCATCGACGGCGAGGACGGGGACTTCGAGTTGGAGCTCGACCTCGAGTCCGACCCACCGTTGCAGCCTGGCTCGACCTATTACTTCTCGATCGCCTCGAGAACCACGGGCAATCTGCAGGGCTTCCAAGCCGCGGAGATCACGGTAGATGGTGACGTCTGGAGCAACGATCCTCCCGACGAGGACGAGGACGACGAGTCCACCGGTGCAGGCTGTATCTCCTGCACGGCAGATGTGATCGGTCGTAACAGTACACCTGGCGCTTCCTGGGCCCTTGCCCTGGGCGCACTGGTAGTGGTCGGGCGCCGTCGGCGTAGGCGGCGCTAGCCTTCCGTCTCTGCGCGGCTTAGAGCGTGCCGCGCTTCCACTTCTGGTAGTGCTTGCCGCAGTAGCCCTTGGCACGGACCTTCGTCTCGCAGCCATCGACGATGCAGATCTTCTCCGCCGTTGCCGTCCGCAACGGCGCAGCAGTCCTGGCCTTCGCGGCAGCCTCGCTGACCTTCTCCACCTGGCCCTGGATGCCCTCGAGCGCTTCGGTCATCTGCCCGACACTCGCTTCGAGCCGCTCCAACTTATTGCGCAGGTCTCGAACCTCAGAGCGGCTTGGCAGCCCCTTCTGGTCCAACACCTCGTAAATGATGTCCTCTACGGGCGTGTGCAGCACAGGCACCAAACGCTCCGCGACACCTCCAAATACCAGACTCTTCAAAGTTCCCACCGCCTGCTCTCCCTTCGCGGTCAACCCGCTTACAGCGCCAATCCAACTGGCCACTTCAACCCTACGCTGCACGGGTTGTCGGCCTCTACAACAACACTCTAGCCGTCGCCCGGATCCCCCTGAACAAAATCGACCCCGAGTTCCTCGGCCAGGTCCTCCAACTGTCCAAGCAGTTCGCTCACGCCCTTCTTGGTCTTACGCAACTGGAACTCCACCATGTCGATCCTATCGCGGAGCGAACGGAAGTCCTGGCGAGTCGGAACACCCTTGTGTTCCACGACCCGGTCGAACAATTCCAGGACGGGATCACGCAGGTATGGCAGCGCACCATCGTTGAGTGAAGAGATGAAATAGCTGGTTATCAGGCCCATAATCCGCCGGGGCAACAGCTCGGGGTCGTTCAGCTAAACGACCTGCTGAACGGTAGTCGCCCGCCCCATCGCCTGTCAAGGGAGAGCTACACCCCAAAGCTTGCCGGACCCCCTGCAGCGTGCTGTCATACACCGATGCAATGGGCCCGCCGAAGCTACCGAGAACGCACTACATGGCTCCTGTCCGGGCTGTTGCTACTGGGGCTGGCCGCCTGCGGAAACCCCAGCACTGTGGCGACGCTGGAGCAAAGCCCGAAGGGCCGCAACAATGAAGTTCGAGGCTGGAGCGCAACTGCCAGCGAGAACGGGCCGCGCCACAAGGTGCGCCTGACTATCGAGCTGGACCCAGCCAAGTACATGGGCTGGGCACGAACCAACATCCAGTATCGGGTGGTCCTCGACGTACGTCTCCTGGCTCCTGACGGCACGGCCCAGGAGCGCATGCTGGTCATTCCCATCTCCGAGGCGCGCCAGGTGGGCGAAGACAAGGCGAACAACCGGGTTCGACTCGCCTACGGACCCGCCGGAGCTCTGCAGCCCAACGGTTTCCACCTGCTCGAACCTTTCGATCTGATGTCGTTCAAGCCGGCACCCGGCGAGTACAAGCTGACCATTCGGATGCGTGTCATGACCGGGGCCAACCGAAATGCATTGTGGGCCCTGCGCCACCTGCAGGTCGAGTTGCTCAGCAAGGAGGGCGCCCAGGGTCTGCTCACGGACTGGCAGGAGCTACCGCCCGAGGGGATCGACTAGCCTGCCAGCCCGGATTCTGGACCAGCGGCGACTAGGCGACATGGCGTGACCAGAGGTCTTCCGCCACCCAGTTGCGGATCCGACGCAGTGCCCGCGCTTCCAGTTGCCTGACCCGTTCTCTGCTGACGCCGAGGGACTGCCCCACCACCTCCAGGGTCTCCGCCTTGTCGGCAAGGTGCCGACGGCGGATGATTTCCTGCTCACGAGGTGGCAGTTGCGCGATCGCAAGGCCGAGACGCAAACGCTCAAGGCGCATCTCTTCGCCCTCAGCCAGTTGCTGCTCCGGATCGGGCTGGGCACTGGGGATGAAATTAGCCCGCGATGCGGAACCGCTTTCACTGCCTACGGGCGCGTCCAGGCTCACGTCGTAGCCCATAAGACGACCTTCCATGCTCTCGATGGTTGCGCGGTCAACACCGATGATCTCGACCAGGCGCGCCATCCGAGCATCTCCTTCGAGACCTTCGCGGGCAACCTGTGCCTTGGCCTTTCCGAGTCTGCTGTAGACCGTACGCTGCCGCTGGGTCGTACCCAGGCGCACCAGGGAGCGGGTACGCAACAGGTGGTCACGAATAAAGGCCCGAATCCACCAGGCAGCGTAGGAAAGGAAACGCACACCGCGGTCGGGGTCGAAACGATCGACCGCGCGAAGCAGGCCCAGGGTTCCCTCCTGCAGGAGATCGGCAAACGTCGCGTGCTGATTGCAGTACTCACCCGCGATCTTGATGACCGCACGCATGTTGGACAGGACCAACCGGTCCGCTGCCGCCCGGTCGCCGTCCTCCAGCCAACGGCGCGAAAGATCCCGTTCCTCCTCGGCAGTCAGCAGCGGGTGCTGCTTCACAGCGTTGTAGTAAAGGCGCAGAGCATCGCTTCCTTTGCTCGTCATAGTCGAACTCCATTCGGGCCAACGCGTGGTTGACCCTATTCATTCCTCGCATTTTTGTTGCCAACGGCCAGTGTCGAGGGGTGCCCGATGCGCCAATCTCCGGCGTCTTCGGGGTCTTCTTCCCGCTCTCGATAGGTAAGACACCCCGGAGACGAAACCTGTTCCAAAAAAAATCCGTCGATTGCACAGAAGCGCTCCTCCCCCCTTGCTTGTGGCAGCCGCTCTTTGGATACTTCTCTCTCAGGACGCGAAGAGCGGCTTTGGAGTTGGCCGAGGTCGCCGAAGCGAACTGCTAACCATGGCCCTAGGGCCAAACTGGCTGAGGACGACATGACCTACATCGTCACCCGACTCTGTCGCGACTGCGTGGACACCGCGTGTGTCGCGGTCTGCCCCGTCTCCTGTATCTACCGCTATGAGGGCGATGACAAAGAGTCTTTCCCTAACCAGCTCTATATCCACCCCGAGGAGTGTGTCGACTGCAACGCCTGTGAGCCTGCATGCCCGTGGGAAGCCATCTTCCCCGAGGACGAGGTGCCCGAGGTGTTCGAGGCCGACACTCCTCTCAACTACAAGATGGCCGACTGCGAAGACGACTTCGAAGTGCAGGAAGAGATCGACCACGAACAGCCGGACCCGGACCAGGTCGCTGCCAACAAGCAGAAGTGGGGCTTCGAGTAGGGTCCCCAGCCGGCGTCGAACTCGACGAGTGGGCCCCTGGCGGGCGACTAGCCTGGCGGCCAGGTCATTGGGCGTCCGCCCAGTACATGTACATGTAGGTGGGAGACCGTCTGCCCGGCATCGATCCCGTTGTTGATGACCAGGCGAAAACCCGATTCATCGAGTCCCTGTTGCTTCGCCAGGTCCCTCGCCACGGCGAACAGGTGGCCTACCAGAGCTTCGTCCTCGTCCTGCATTGCAGAGATGTTGAACATGTACTTGCGCGGGATCACCAGCAAGTGCACAGGAGCCTGTGGATTGATGTCCCGAAACGCGATGCACTGCTCATCTTCGTGAACGATGTCCGCGGGAATCTCTTTGCGCAGGACCTTCGAGAAAATCGTCTCCGTCATCGGACCGGGCCTCCTTCTTTGCGGCTGGTAGACTAGCGGAAACCACGCCAGCAGACAGAGCAGCGTCATGCTTTCTTCGCCGTCGGAGCGCTGTGACCTCGATGCCTTCCTCGCCACAGCTGATTCTCTGTCGATCATCGTTTTCGGGACGGCGCGACCGGGAGGTCCAGGTACAGCCGGAGCAGAGCATCTTCGAGGCCTTGCGCGACGCTCATCAGCCCATCGCGTCGTCGTGTGATGGCGTGGCCGTCTGCGGGCGGTGTGTGGTCTCTGTCCTGGAAGGCACGGCCTCGCTCAGCGAGGCTGATGCTGTCGAACAGGCCGTGCTGCGTAAAGAGGACGCAAAGACAGGGCAGCGGCTTGCCTGTCAGTCCTTCGTCACGGGCCCTGGCCTCGTCCTCAACACGAACTACTGGTAGCACAAGGACTGGCAATGGAAGCCTCCCTCGCCGACGCGCTGCCCCTCGCCGCCCACATCCTGCTCGCGCTGTGCGTCGTCATCGGCGTGCTGGGCAGTGCCCTGCCCGCCGTACCGGGAGCCAGCATCATCTGGCTCGGGGTGGTCGCACACGGACTGATGACAGGCTGGGAGCCACTGGGCCTTTGGATCCAGCTAGCCACCATGGTGCTGGCCCTGCTGGCACTCGTCAGCCAGTTCGTCATCACCGCCCTTGGCGCGAAGCGAACTGGCGCCACCACGTGGGGTGTGATCGGCGCGCTGCTCGGGCTGATGGTCGGCTTCGCCATCCCGGTCCCCATTCTGGGCCCTCTCGCTGGCGCCTTCGGCGGAGCACTGCTCGCCGAACACCTGGCCACGGGAAAAGAGGGCAAGGAAGCGCTCAGGGCGGGAGCGGGGGCAGTGATCGGCACACTGGTCGGGGCGGTAGCCGAATTCACCATCGCGCTGGTGATGACTGCCGTGATTGCCCTGGCCTTCCTGTAGGCTTGAACCAGGCAGCCAGGCTCAGTCGATAACACCCAACTCGCGGCCGACCTTCTCGAAGCCCTGCACGGCGCAGTCGATGTGCTCGTCGGTATGCGCCGCGCTGATTTGCACCCGGATACGGGCCTGCCCGCGCGGCACGACCGGAAACGAGAAGCCGATGACGTAGATCCCCTCGTCGAGGACCCTGCTGGCCATCTCCACCGCAAGGCGCGCGTCGCCCAGCATGATCGGCACAATCGGGTGCTCACCGGGCAGGATTTCGAAGCCCGAGGCGCTCATGCGCTCTCGGAAGCTGCGCGTGTTGCGTTCCAGGCGATCGCGTAGCTCTGTGCTCTCGGTGAGCATCGAGAGCGCCTCGATGGCGGCGCCGGCGACGGCCGGTGCGAGGGTGTTACTGAACAGGTACGGCCGACTGCGCTGGCGCAGCATCTCGACGATCTCCTTGCGGCCGCTGGTGTAGCCGCCGCTGGCGCCGCCGAGAGCCTTGCCGAGCGTGCCGGTGAGGATATCTACCCGGCCCATGACGCCGCAGTGCTCGTGGGTACCTCGGCCAGTCGTCCCCATGAAGCCCACCGCGTGGCTGTCATCGACCATCACCAGGGCGTCGTAGCGCTCGGCGAGGTCGCAGATCTCCTGCAGCTTGGCGATGTAGCCGTCCATGGAGAACACGCCATCGGTGGCGACGAGCCGGATGCGGGCGTCGGCAGCTTCCTGCAACCTCGCCTCGAGATCGGCCATGTCGCTGTTGGCGTAGCGATAGCGACGAGCCTTGCAGAGACGGACTCCATCGATGATGGAGGCATGGTTGAGGGCGTCGGAGATAATGGCATCGTCGGGACCGAGCAGCGTCTCGAACAGGCCGCCGTTTGCGTCGAAGCACGAGGAATACAGGATCGTGTCATCGGTACCGAGAAACTCCGAGAGCCGCGCCTCGAGATCGGTATGGGTATCCAGCGTGCCGCAGATGAAGCGCACTGAGGACATCCCGAAGCCGCGTTCTTCCAACGTGCGAGCGGCGGCGGCGATGAGTCGCGAGTTATTGGACAGACCGAGGTAGTTGTTCGCGCAGAAGTTGATCACTTCCTGGCCGCCGCGAACGGAGATCGCCGCACGCTGAGGAGTCACGATTACGCGCTCCTCCTTGTACAGGCCACCGGCCCGAATCTCGCTGAGTTGGTTCTTGAGGATGGACTGAACGTTCTCTGAATACACTGCGCCTTCTCCCCGGTTGCGGCTGCTTCAGGCGTCCCAGCCGGCGAAGCGGATGATCGCCTTCGGATGACTGGTCATACAGGCCTCAAAGCTTTCTTTCTGCCAGTCACCGATGTCGACGATCGTGTCTTCGCCCTCGCCCAGGATGACCTCCCAGATGAGGTCCTGGATGCGGTTCGAGCGGTCTTCGAGCAGGGAGCGGGTGACCGTCCAGGTCTCGAAGATCTGGCGTCCGATAACCGAGTGCAGAGCGATGCCGTTCATCACGAGGCGGGAGAAGGAGTCGAGCACTACCGGACCATCTTGAATGCCGAACAGGATGACGTCGCCACCGCGGCGCGTCGATGCAATCGCGGTGTTGAAAGCCGAATTGAAGCCACTCATTTCCATGGCGACGTCGGCACCGATGCCCTGGGTCGCGTCCTTGATCGCCTGGACGACCTTCATGTCCGGCGCAATCGGGTCGGCACCGCGTAGGTCGGGCTCGATGACCTCGTCGGCACCGAGTCGGCGAGCCATGCCGGCATGCAGGGGGTTCGGATCGATCCCGATGATGCGACCGGCGCCCAGGCCTCGGGCGATCAGCACCGCGAACAGACCGATGGTGCCGGTGCCGAAGATTGCCACCGACTTGCCACGCAAGTCGACCTTCGTGCAGGCGTGTACAGCGTTGCCGAAGGGCTCCTGGACAGCCGCGACCTCGGGCCGTATGCGGTCGAGGTTGGTCGACCACAGCGCCTTCGCAGGAAGCTTGAGATAGTCCGCAAAGCAGCCGTCGACGGAGATACCGATGATCTTGTCCTCGGCACAGACGTGGTTCTGGCCGACTCGGCACTGGTAGCAGCTACCGCAGACCAGGTGACTCTCGGTGCTGACGATGTCACCTGGCTTGTAGCCGTACTTTTCGGCAGCTCGGTCGCCCACCTCGACGATCTCGCCGAGCAACTCGTGGCCGACCACCCGATAGCTCTTGTCTTCCTCGGCGACCGAGTCGTAGATCATGTCGTGGAAGGCCTTACGAAACCAGATTCCACGGTCGCTTCCGCAGAAGCCCGTGTACAGAGTACGGATGAGCACTGAGCTGCGATCTTGAGGGACGATGGCCGGCTCGAGCCGTGGCGTCGCAAGCTCGACCTTGCGCAACCCCGTGCTGGACTCCCACGGGTCCAACTCACGATCATAGATGAGCGCGTGCATGCTCTCAGGGATCTGGCTCATGACTCTCCACACCTGGGGGCTGGGGTCGGCGACACTAACGAAAATCGAACGCGACTACAACGAATGCATCGAACCACACCCGCGACCAGCAGTTTGAAGAGGCTGCCAGCGCGCGCTAGCGCCGACCGCCCCAGGTGGGGTTCTTGAGTTCTCGCTGCTTCAGGCTGGCCCAACAGCGCTCGGTAATCGGATCTTCCGGATCCAGCTCGCTAGCCAAAGAGAGCGCAACCCGCGCCTCGGCGAAGCGACCCGCCTCCATGCAGACCAGGGCCAGGTTGGCGAGCACACCGGCATCATCAGGGGCCAGGCTGGCGGCCCGCTCGGCACAATGCAGGGCTTCATCCAAGCGACCAAGCGCCAATACTGCCAATGCCTGTTCGCTCCAGGCCGAGGCACTGTCGGGACGCAGACGCTGTACTTCGGAAAGCGCATCGGCAACGCGGGTCCAGTGCCCTTGTTGACGATAGGCCAGGGCAAGGAAGAGCCAACTCTTCCACGACTCCGGAAACAACCGAATCGCACCCTGAAGCATGGCGATCGCCTCGGCGGTGCGTTCCTCGCGAACAGCTTCACCGCCATCGACCAGCAAACGACTGGACTCGGTCAATCCGGCATCGCCCCGTTCGAGACGGGCAAGGTTGAGGTGTAGGTAGAACGGCAACTCGCCATGTTGAACCTGATCGAGCGCCGTCTCGAAGTCGACGCGGGCTCCATCCTCATCACCCACCGAAAAGCGGGAGTAACCCCGGTTGTTGTACAGCAGTGCATCACTGGGCTGCAGTGATATGGCGCAAGAAAAGGCCTCGATGGCCTCGTCGTGCTTGCCCCGGTCCTGGAACCATGTGCCCATGGCCCGGTGGGTCTCGACCTTGTCGGCCTCCTGCTCCACTGCTCGCTCGAACAGGGCCTCGCTCTGCTCGGGCTCCCCGAGGCGATGATGCGCCAACGCGAGGGGACCCAGCAAACCGCTCGCCTCGGAGTCAATTGCCAACGCCGTCTGCCAGGACGCGATGGCTTCGCGGTGACTGCCGATCGCCGAGAAGCAGTCGCCCTGCGCGGCAAAGCCCTGCCAGCAGATACAGCCTCCTTCGATGGCTACCTCCAGTTGCTCGATGCCTCGGACAGGCTCGCCGAGCAAGGCACAGAGTCGGCCAGCCAGGAGGCACGAGAAGGCCGATGGTGTACCGACGGTGAGTTGCCTTATCTGGGCTCGGGCGGCCACGGTTTCGCCGGCGGCGTGCAGAGCTCGAGCATAGTGATAGCGGGCCTCAGCGAGATCTCCGTGCCGCAGAATCAACTCCTCGAGCACCTCGAGCACCCCGGCGCTATCGCCCGCCTGCTCGAGCATCAATGACAGCGCGATCCAGGCCTCGGAAAAGTTCGGGTCCGCCTCCACCGCCAGCTCCAGTAGTTGCAGACGCTCAAGGTTCGCCATGTCCGGATCCGAGGCCAGGCAGTACAACCGGTAGGCATCGAGGCTTTCGGTGCCGTAGCCTTCGGTGATCGCCGTCGGGTCGACTGTCGAGGCCATGGCCGAAGCCACCTCAAACAGCCAGTCCAGGCGCATCGTCGCAATCTCACCGGAACGCAAGGAGCCTGCACTGTGGATGCAACGACGCCCCGGCGCAAACACCGCCAACTGCACCACCAAGGCGGTCCCCGCCTGATCGAGCTCACCGGCAACCAGGTAGTCAGCCTGGTGCGACGCAAGGATCAAGTCCGCCTCGGGGATTACGTGTTTCTCGGCACCACTCGGTGGACTGCTGAGGGCGCTGTCTCGCTGCACAATCGTCAGATCACCCAGGCGTTCCAGGAGCCAGAACAGGTCGCGCGTGATTCCCGCAGCGAAGGCGTTGAGTTCAGGCGACTTCGCTGCGCTGCGCAGCGGAAGGACTACAACCCGGGAACAGGCGGGAAGCATCAGGGACTTGCCGCGGCCCCTTCGCCGACACTGGCTGCGACAGCCTGCTGCTCCGCAGCCTCCTGGGACTCGAGCCAACGCTCGGCGTCAATGGCCGCCATGCAGCCTGTGCCGGCTGCAGTCACCGCCTGGCGATACACCGAGTCCTGGACGTCACCCGAGGCGAAGATCCCCGGAATGTTGGTGTAGGTCGAACCGGGCACGGTCTTGATGTAGCCGAGTCCATCCTGGTCGAGGAGGTCGGTCCATACGTCGGAGTTCGGCTTGTGTCCGATCGCGATGAATACCGCTTCCCAGGGATGGGTCGTGCGGTTGCCGTCCACGGTGTCCTCGAGGGTCACCGAAGTCACACCGCTCTCATGGCTACCACCAATCTCGGCGATGCGGCTGTTCCAGTGGATCTCGATCTGGGGATGGGCCTTCACGCGTGCGGCCATGATGCGACTGGCACGAAAGGCATCACGTCGGTGCACAAGGTGGACTCGGGTGGCAAAGCGGGTCAGGAAGAGAGACTCCTCCATCGCGGTGTCGCCTCCGCCCACAACGGCCATCTCTTTGCCCTTGAAGAAGGCCCCATCGCAGGTAGCGCAGGCGCTCACTCCGTAGTTGCGCATGTTCTGCTCATCGGGAAGACCCAGCCACTTCGCGTCTGCGCCGGCACTGATGATGATGGAATCAGCGAGGACAATATCGTCCGGATCCTCGTCGATCTCGACCCGGAAGGGGCGGCTGGTCGTGTCGACCCCGCTGACCATGCCGTAACGGAATTGTGACCCGAAGCGCTCGGCCTGATCCCGAAACAGTTGGATCAAATCAGGCCCCTCGATGCCCTCGGGGAAGCCCGGGTAGTTCTCCACGTCGGTCGTGGTCATCAACTGTCCGCCAGGAACCAGCCCTTCGACAACCAGGGGATTCATCTCGGCGCGGGCCGCATAGATGGCAGCAGTGAGACCGGCCGGACCGGCACCGATGATGAGGAGTCGAACGTGGGGTGTCTCGGACATGGGTGGGGGCACTCCGAATACTGGCCGGCACCCCGCTGGGGCACCGTTCGGCGCCCACTGGGTGCGCCGTTGCAATAAGGGCCGTGAATCTAACACGGACGGTCGCCTTGCGAGGGGCCGAAACGCACGAAGATTGCCCAGGCAGGATGAGTGGTCGCACGTGGGGGACGGAGCCGGTGCACTCGGGGAGGATGCGGGCTACAGTGTTTGCAAGGTGCGAAGTCGGAGCCCAGGAACCTGCCCATTCCCCACCAGCCGGCAGCCGCGAGGCGGA
>CAZBDA010000002.1:89377-136064 GCA_964490445.1 uncultured Rickettsiales bacterium
CTCGTCATCGTGCTCGTGATCATGGGGATCGTCGCTGTTCTCACGGTCCCCAACCTGCGAGCCTGGACGTCACGGATGCGTCTCAACGGAGCGTCCATGCACTTGAAGGCGTCCATCGTCAATGCCCGCAAGATGGCGGTCACCAACGGTTCGCGCTACTGCCTGTCATTCGATGGCGATGCCAACTTCTCCAACGGCGTCGACCGCACCTACTTGATCACCGTCTCGAACCGCGAGGAGACAGCACCGGCGAGTGGTATATGGGATCTCGTGACCGCGCCGCTGGAGTTGGCAGGCTGGACCAACAACTCTACAACTGAGCTGTACAAGGGGATTTCCCTGGAAGACAGCGCCAATACGACCACCTTCGCCACGACCACAGGTTGCGCGGGCCTGCTCTTCAACAACAAGGGCTACCTCGACAACCTGCTCACCGACTTCACCGAGATCAACGGGGGCTGGTACGCCAAGCTTACTCTGCGCAACAAGACCCAGGCCTACGTAGAGCAACGCACCGTCTGGATCGACCGCGGCGCCAACGTGCGGACCACACAGGGACCGACAAGCCTGCCGAAACGGGGCACCAACTGACCTTGTCCGACAGCCGACATGGCCCCGGGGCCGAGTCCGAACCCGGCGACATCACCCCCCTCGACCTGCTGACCGAAAGTCTCTGCCCCACGGGCCAGGAGCACCGCGTCATCCAGGAGGCCGGCTTCGCCGTCAAGATTGCTCGTCCGCTGCACGGCGACAAAGAACGCTGGCTACCGCCTGGCCAGGGCCAGGTCATCGTGGCGCTGACGGGGAACCTACAACTCTCACAGCGGACTGCGCCCACCGGTGCCGACGCCCTGGCCGCCGAAAGGAGCCAACGGCTGGAGCGGGGAGACCTGGCATTGGTCCCCAACGACGCTCACTGGTGTCTCAGCGCCCTCGCGGAAGGAACCACTGTCTTGCTGGTCAGCACCTCGGTGGCACGTACGGCCCAGCAGCAACACCCCTTGCTCGCCAGGGCCCGCAGCATGCGCCTGCGCAACACCCAGCAGTTGTTCGCTAACCAGCGGGTTGGCATCACACTGAGCGCCCTGCATCCTCGCCTGCCTCTGCGGCGCAGCCTGCCGCCGTGTGCGGACCGCAACCGCTACCTGGTTCTCATCGATGGCAGCCTGCACGGCTCAGTGCACGGCATTGACAGCAGTGTTCCCAGCTGGCGGGGCCAACTGTCGGCGGGTTCGCTTATCGCCTTGCCAAAAGACCTTGACCACCAACTGCGCGCCAGCGGCCACGGGCCCGCCGTCGCACTGGTCATCGAGCCCCGTGGGCAGGCCGCGCAGGGCGACGGCCCACAGCCATTCACGCCGTTCGTAGCGGGATAACGTCCGCTCAGCCCGAGGCGGCCAGCCGCGGATCTCGCGGACCCTCGGCCCGCTGCACGGTGACCCCGTGGGCTTCCAGGTAGTCGACGCCATTCACGCCCCCGTAGCCCCCGTCGACAACAATCACCCGATCGATTCCCGCATGATGAATGAGCTTGCTGCACATCATGCAGGGCTCGCCGGTGACGATTATCCAGGCGCCAGCGGTGGCGACTCCGCCCGCCGCAGCGTTGCAGACCACGTTCATCTCGGCGTGATGACAGCCCACCTCAACGCGGGTACCACTCTGAATCTGGTCACTGTCTCGAAGGCAGACCGTACCGCCGCACAACTCGCCGCCACCGCGAGGAGCACCGTTGTAGCCGTCCATCAGGCTCACGTTGCGCTTCGGATCGAGCAGCAGGGCGCCGAACTTGCGACGCGGACAGTTGGAGGCCTTGGACAGCGCGAGACATTGCTCGATGCGAATCCTGAGATGCTTGTCTTTCATGGAGCAGTCCGCGGTTGGGGCGAAGATCCGAAGCTTAACAGGCAGGAGGACGGCGGGCCTAGAGCGGTCGACGCAGATCCAGCAGATCGGCGCCCACCAGCGTGCGCACAAGTTCCATGCCCTCGAGGATACGGCGGGGGTCATCGGGTACTCCGCCGTAAAATACCTCGAGCACTTCGGCCACGTTGCGCCGGCCATCCACCGCCTTGAGCAGCGGCAACAATTCGCTCTGGCTCGCCGTCACTTCGATGGGTACCTGGTGATGCTGGTTGCTCAACTTGATGGTATCGCCCTCCGCGTCGACGACGAGATGCCCGGCAAGAGAGAGGACTGCGTCCAAGATACGCTCTCCGCCGAACAGGTCCTGGTGGGAAGGACGCACAACCGGGGTCACCAGGAATTCGTGCTTGATGATCGTCCCCCAGAAAAGTTCGCTGACGCCGGCACGCTGCCAGGAGTCCAGCGGAGCAAAGCTCTGCTGGAGATCAGTCTGGCCCATAGTGGTCAACTCGGGGTCATACTGCGCTGCTGGCAGCCAGCGCTGGAAGTGTAGCCCTGCAGAATCGACCAGTTCGCGAACATCGTCACAGCGATAGGAAACATCCCGAGGATGCAGGAGCATGTCCATGACCTCTTCGAGATTGACGTCCCCGGGAAGGTGCCCTGCAACAATCCGGAACGGGTGCTTGGGCGGTAGAACCCTGAGCAATGCCTGAGCCCGACGACCATCGGGTTCATTGACCGCCAGCCCGAGCCGCACGCACAACTCCTGCAACATATAGAGCCCCGAGCGGCCGTAACGGGCATAGACCATCAGGCTGAGCACACCATCCGCGCGACAGACCTCTCCCAGTCGCCGAAGACCGAGGCTCGGGTCGTTGAGGTGGTGCAGCACTCCATGGCAGTGGATGTAATCGAACTCCTGGCCTAGTTCCGCCACCTGCTCAATGGGCAGGTGATGGAATTGAACATTGTCGAGGCCATGCTCCTCCGCGTGACCTCGACTGATCGCAAGGGAGGACTCGGATACGTCGATGCCCACGACCCGAGCCTCTGGGTGGGATGCCGCCAGGGTCGGCGCTATCGTCGTGCCACAACCCGCTACCAGGATGTCCGGCTGCAACGGCGCCGCCCGATCGGGATAGTGGATCGCGCGGCAAAGCCCCGGACTCCATGCCGCCACGTGCTCACCGGAAACCACCTTTTCGAAGCCGGCGAGCGTGCGTGGATACGGAAATTGCTCGTAGAGCTGTCGTACGGCGTCGTCGCGATCCATGGGCTCCGTCCCGGGGGTCCGAGCGGAATCACAACAGGTCTCGCCACACTCCGCAAACCCGCCGCGGGAAAGGAACTCCTCAGCGATCCAGGGAGAGGGCGATCAGCAGGTCGTTGGCTCCGTCCACAACGAGTAGTTCGTTGCGGAAAGCATCCACCGCGAGGCCCTCGATGCGCGAGGAGCCCGACACAGTGCCGAGCAGTTGCAGTTCGCCGTCGCCGCTGGGCTCGAGACGATAGAGCTCATCGTCGCGGCCGAGCAGGAGGCTGCCATCTGTGTCCACAGCAGAGCCGCGAGCGAGGAACTCCGTGTCGGCCAGGTTGAGCCAGGACTCGGGCTGTCCACCTTCGAGGCTGTAGCCGCCGATGGACGATGCCAGCGCAACGGGAGCATCGAAGCCGCCCTCTTCGAAGGTGATGGGTTGGGCGTACAGCACGCCGAGGTTGGGGTCGAAGGCAACTGAGTGCGTCAACTGCTCCTGCTCCCAAAGCATGTCGCCGGGCTCGTAGCAGAAGTACTCCCTCATCGTCTCCTCGCCCAGGTCCAGCAGGTAGCCGTCGCTGAGCGCCGTCAAGGCAAAGCGGCCCTCGCCCATCGCCACGAAGTCGGTCCACAGCGAGCGCGGCAGAATGGCGGGCACGGGCAACTCGGCGATGCTCCGCACCAGGGTTGCTGAACCATCGTCCTCAACCTCGAAGATCCCCGCGAACTGATCGAGGACGTAGCGCTGACCCGAGATGGGATCCACCGTAACGCCGACGACTGCGGCGTCGCTGACGCCGAGCGCCTCGCGAAGATCAACTTCAGTACCCGGCTCGACGGACAGCCGGGGGATGGGATGGGTCGAGCAGGCAGCCAGCAGCAGGCTGGCGGGCAGCAAGGACAACAAGGCAATGGCAAATGAACGCATTGGGCACTCCTGGGCAGGGGTTGCCTTCCCCATGAGCAATTGCAGTGCCGACTTCGACGGGCAGCTTGATGCCCGGTGTGTCGCGAACCGTCAGTCTTGCGAATAGCTGGCCGCCATCTGCTGCCAGTACCGCGCCTCGGGGTGCAGTTGGTTACGCGCCGCAAACGCGGCCAGGGATCGGAAGCGTTGCCCTGGCTCGAGGTTGCGAGCCTCCCGGAGCTTCTCGAAATCGAGCGGACAAAGGCTCAGACGCCCCCGGTCGTTCTCCTCGACCGAGCTGGTCCCCGCCATCAGGCAGTCACGGTAGTGAACACAGTGCGACAGAGAAAACTGGTGGGCGAGTTCGTGGGCCGCAATCTTGAGCAGGCGGCGTAGCGGCTCGACGGATTGTGGGCCGCCAGCACGAGCCACAGCGCTGCCCTCAGGGGTCCAGATCCGGTGCAGCGAGACCAGGCTCAGGCGATGCCGGAAGTTTGCCAGGCCGAAGACGTACTGAAGCCCAGGCATGTAGATGTCGTGATCTGTCACCAGCAGGCAGGCGGTGGTGTCCGGACAGGACCCGCCGAGCAGATCGAGAATTCGCACGGCGTCGTACTGTTCCCCAGCGTCAGAGCGGAGCACCTCGCTGGCGCCGGCGGGCAGGCTCTGCGCACCGCTGACCCGCACCTCCACCTGGAAGAACAGTTCGCTGAACTCGCGCACCAGGGGCAGCAATGCCCTGCCTCGGGCGGCAAGACGACCACCGAAGGTGACGACCTGCAACCGCTGGGGAGTGGGTCCCAAAGCACTCGCATCTGCCCGGAATCCAGCGATGTTCTGACCGGTTTCCGGAAAGCGAACCAGCCACGAGTCCGGCCGGCAGTCGTCGCTACTGAGCCGCTGCCAATGACTCAGCCACTGAGACGAAGCCTGAAAGTCCAGGGGGACGACATCGGCCAGGCAGGCAGGAGTCGGGCTCACGTCGGAGAGGTCGGCAACGGCGACAGGGCGGTCACAGGCACTCAGCGACCACAGCACCGCCAAGCCCAGCACGGTCGGCAGGCGAAACAGGCGAGCGCACACTCCCAGATTCTGCCGCATGAGGTCCCTCCTACTGGAAGTCCTGTGCCTCCAGCACGAAGGTGGCGAGCCCGGCGCGGAACTGCTCCAGGGCCGCTCGGTCGCAGAAAAAGCGTAAGCCGCTCTGTTGCCGCCCTCGGCTGGCACGGCCCCGCATTGCCCGGCTCATTCGACACAGATCCAGCCACAGCACCACCTCGAACCCGCCAGTCGCGCCCTGCGCCTTCAATTCCATCGATAGGCCGTCGCTGATCGGATCATGCCGCAGCGCAGTCACTTCGCCGGTAATCGCCCCTGCGAGGTCGTCCAGCAGCGCCCTGATACCGACCAGTGGCTCTCGGTAGCCACAGGCGGTGAGGAAGGGCTCCGGAGGTTCATCGGGTTCATCCCGAGCCAGCAGGTGCACGTTAAAAACGAGATCGGTCTCGGTGCGCTCCAGCTGCGAGAGGGCCAACCAGACCAGGTCCCGCTCATCACGGAGAATCACCATCGACAGAGGTGCGCCGCTGTTCACGAGATCTCCTCCGGTTCTTCGGATTCACGAATGGGCAGACCCATTATGACGGCAAGCCAACCTGCAAGTGCAGCAAGCCATAGAACCTTGGGCAGAGGAACCAGCGCCGCCAGCGCAGCAGACGCGGACACCGCGGCGATGTGCTCGCCGCGGCCCAAGAGCCTGGTGATGGCAGAGCAGCGCGAAGTAAATCCGAGCAGCGCGACGATTCCAGCGAGCGTCGCCAGCGCCTCGATTCCGGCACTGACCCGTGCGCCGTAGTATCCGAAGGCAATGACGCCGGAGCGTTGCAAGAGGGCGCCGTCGGCCCGCTCGATTCCGGCTCCCCCCTGCATTCTCAGTAACCAATACGGCACAGCCACGAACAAGGCGCAGGTCAGCAGTGCCGGCAGCCAGGTGCTGAAGCCCTGCTCACCACGTGCTCGCGCCTTCTCGCAGGTAACCAACGCCACCACCCACACCAGCCCTGCAGCAAGTAGCCAGGGCGGCCCGTCGAAGAGCGGGGCCACCAGCTGCGAGTGCCGGCTCGGGTGACCCAGGCTGAGCACCAGCAGCAGCGCCACCGGAGCGAGCATCAGCGCGAGACCGAGCCCCATCGCCATGCCGGGCGGGCGGCGCGAGGAGAGGCCTGTGGTCGCCAGTACGCCCAGCAGCATCAAGGCCCAGAGCAGCAAGTCGCCGAGGTCGAATGGGCCCGCCAGCGGCGCGCTGGTAGGCACCTCGGCTGCAGCAAACGACAACGAGTCGAGAGTGTGGCGACCCAGGACCCCGGCACCGGAGATCCCGGCAAACCACCACAAGAAGCCTGGCGCCGGGCCCGGCACGATCGGCGCAATCCGCCGCAAAACGGCGAGCAGTGCGAGCACCGCCGCGATCAGCCAGGCACCCATCCATGCGGCCGTGGTGTCGGCAACCGTTGCGGCCCGCTCTGCCGTAGACAGCACCACGGCCAGGCTCAGGGAAGTGCCAAGCAGCATCCCCGCAATCAAGGCCCGAACAGAGAAAGGAGAAGATCGCATCGAACACTGGTATACAACGCGTCCCGGGGCTCGGGGGCGAGACCAGCGGAATCACCTCGAGCTCCCCGACAACCGCCAGGAGACTTGCAACCATGGAACTGAGCAACGCAAAAGCGATCATCACCGGCGCCGGCAGCGGCATGGGCCGAACATTTGCCGTCCAGTTGGCTGCGGGAGGCGCACAGGTTGTCGCCGCCGACATCAACCCAGAGGGACTGATCGAGACAGCTGCGGCTGCCGAAACCCTGCCCGGTTCCATCACCACCGTCACCGCCAACGTCACCGACGAAGACAGCGTCCGTTCGCTGATCATCGCCGCCAGCGAGGCCATGGACGGGGTCAACGTGCTCATCAACAACGCCGGGATCTTCCGCGACGGGCTGCTCGTCAAGGTGGACCGCGAGACCGGCAAGGTGAAGCGCTCCATGAGCCTGAACCAGTGGCAGCAGGTCATCGACGTCGATCTCACCGGCCCCTTCCTGTGCACCCGCGAGTTCGTCACGTCCTGTATCGACAGCGGCACCAAGGACGCGGTGGTCATCAACATCAGCTCGGTATCGCGCCATGGCAACCGGGGCCAGACCAACTACTCCGCTGCCAAGGCCGGACTCGTCGCAGACACCAGGCTCTGGGCCCAGGAGTTGTCCCGCTACGGGATCCGCACCGGCGCAATCGCCCCGGGCTTCGTACGCACTCCGATCCTCGACGGCATGCGCCCCGAGGTCCTCGAGGGCATGGTCAAGGGAGTGCCCCTGCGCCGCGTCGCCGAGCCCGAAGAGATCTTCGCCGGCGTTCGCTTCATCATCGAGTGCGGCTACTTCACCGGTCGCTGCATCGACATCGATGGGGGCATGTCGGTCTAGCACAGGCCGGCTTCGACGCCAGATGGAAAGCCTTGACGAAGGGGCATCGCAAGGCCACGGTGAGGCCATCGGTGCTGCGCAACCGACCACAACAGCCACTCACGGAGAGTAAGACCATGGCAGGCAATCAGAAGGCCAAGGGGTTTCCGAGCCTGGACAACGTAACCAACATCATCCTGGTCGCCTCAGGCAAGGGTGGGGTAGGCAAGAGCACGGTTGCGGTCAACCTGGCCAGCGCCCTGCGTCTGCAGGGCCACAAGGTCGGGCTTCTCGACGCGGACATTTACGGCCCATCCATCCCCACGATGCTCAACCTGCACCAGGAAGTGCACAGTTCCGACGGCAAGACCATCGAACCCAATGAGATCCGCGGCATGAAGGTCATGTCCATGGGCTTCCTGATTCCGCCGGAGAAGGCCATGATCTGGCGCGGTCCCATGCTGCACAGCGCGGTGACTCAGTTCCTGCGTGACGTGCACTGGGGAGCACTGGACTACCTTGTCGTCGACCTGCCCCCTGGCACCGGCGATGTCCAGTTGACCTTCGCCCAGGCCCTCAGCGTGACTGGCGCGGTGATCGTGTCCACTCCCCAGGAAGTGGCGCTCGCTGACGTGGTCCGGGCCCACGCGATGTTCCAGTCGGTAAAGATCCCGGTTCTCGGCCTTGTCGAGAACATGTATTACTTCGTCTGTGAGGGCTGAGACAAGAAGCACTACATCTTCGCCCAACAAGGTGCGCGCAAGACGGCGGAGCAGTTCGGCATCCCCTTCCTGGCCGAGTTGCCACTGGAGATCACCCTGCGCCAGGGCGGTGACATGGGAATGCCCCTGGTCGAGAGTGAGCCCGACTCGCCGGTAGGCAGAGCGTTCATGGCTGCCGCCGAGGAGATCATCGCTCGGGCCACCATTGCGACCGTGGAAAGCGCAGCTGCCGCGGCCGCCGAGGCCGAAAAGGCCTCTGGGCACCGCTCCCTACCCATCGTGAACTGAGGCCCCTCTCGTGATTCGCAAGCTGTTGGGTAAGGTGCGCGAGGTTGCCCGTGGGCGACGGGCGCAAAGTTCAGGAACCGACGGCTCCGGCAGGGGCAGCGGCGAGCTTCCCAGTTCCCAGCCGCTGCAGAAACCCGACTGTGAGGTCACCTTTGTCGACCACGGCAAGAGCACGATGGTGCATCGAGGCAACACGCTCCTACAAGCGGTTGTCCGAGCTGGGGTTCCCCTGCCCCACGAGTGCGGAGGCCTGGCTACCTGCGGCGAGTGCCGGATCGCAAAGGTAGAAGGTGAAGTTTCGGACCGACGTGAAATCGAGACTCGAGTCCTCAAGATCCTCGGCAAACCGCTGGATGGTCGCCTCGCCTGTCAGACCCTGGTGTTCGGCGAGGTACTCGTAACCGTCGCCGACTGAGCAGCCGCCGCAAGCTCGCGACCGCAGGAGCTATTGCTGCGGCAGGGGCGGCGGCCCGGGGAACAGCGCGTCCAGGCGCTCGAGGACGTGGTCATCCAGGTCGAGGTCCGCGGCCGCGACGTTGTCGACGACCTGCTCTGGCCGGGTCGCTCCCACGATGACCGAGGCCACGGACTCCTCGCGAAGACACCAGGCAAGGGCCAGCTGGGCCGGACTGACATCCAACTCCCGGGCGATCACCACCACCTGGTCGACCCGCTCGAGCACCTCCTTCTGCAGCAGCTGCTGCATGAAGCCGTTGCGTTTCTCGTCGGCCCCGCGACTGCCTTGCGGCGCCTTGCCACCGGTGTACTTTCCTGTCAGTACGCCCTGAGCCAGGGGGGACCAGACCACCTGTCCGAGGCCCTCTCGGTCGCACAGGGGAATCACCTGCTGCTCGATATCGCGACACAGCAGGCTGTACTGGGGCTGGTTGGAAATAGGACGCGAGCAACCCAGGCTGTCGGCCAGGTGGCAGGCGTCGAGAATCTGCGCCGAAGTCCAGCAGGACACGCCCCAATACAGGATCTTGCCCTGCGCCATGAGGTCGGCCATTGCAGCGACGGTCTCGGCCAGGGGAGTCTCCTCGTCGTAGCGGTGGCACTGGTACAGGTCGATGTAGTCGGTGCGCAGGCGCCCCAGGCTGGCATGCACCGACTCGAACAGGTGCTTGCGCGACAGGCCGCGGTTGTTCGGGTTGTCGGACAGCGGCCAGAACGCCTTGGTAGCCAACACGTAGTCTGGTCGGGACACCCCTTTGAGCGCCTCTCCCAGCACGGTCTCGGCCTTTCCGTAGGCATAGAAGTCCGCGCTGTCCAGGAAGATCACGCCCGCATCCAGGGCGCTGCGGACGCAGGACTCAGCAGCCTTCTGCTCGACCGAGGAGCCGTAGGTTAACCACGAACCCAGGGCTACCTGGCTCACCTTCAGGCCGGAATCTCCGAGATTGACGTACTGCATTTCACGCTCCTCTCAAGGCACAGAGAACTGCCACTTCACCACACCCAGGACCTTGCTCTGGTCCATTTCGGGGGTGTGGACCAGCGATGCAGCGACCTGTCCCGCCGCGAGGTCCAGATCGAGGATGGCAAAGCCTCCGGCCTGCTTGCCGAGCCCGGCATGGTAACTGGATTGCGCGTCGCTCGCAGGACACGTTGCCAGGTGCGTCGAGCCGCGCTTGCGGTAGCCCCGGGCGGTCGCTCCAGCGACCACCACGGCGGGCGCGCCCGCCTCCTCGCAACCCGGACCATAGGCTTGCAGGTCGTGGTCGTGTCCCGCGGCGACCACCACGATGTTGCAACCCGCGGCCACTCTCTTGACCAATTGGCTGCGCAGGAGCGTCTCTATTGCCCTCTCGTCGATGTGGTGATAGCCCTGGCTACTCGGCGGATGGTGCCCCAACACCACGACCGGGGCCCCTTCCCTGCAGGCCGTGAACAGCTCGGTGATTCCCAAACCAGGGTGACCCAGCTGTGTTCCGCCAGACGCGAGGGAGTCGGTGTCCAGGCCGGCGAGGGCCAGCAGCACCTTGTCGCCGGCAACCAGGCGAGCAGCATAGTGGGCCGCCGGCAAGACGAGCCGGAGGTGCTTGTCCGAAGCGTACAACACGTCGCGCTTCATCTTGGGGTCCGGCTCATGGCGATACTCGTGGTTTCCCAAGACAGCGAGTGCCGGCAGGCCCAGGCGGGCGAGCCCCTCGTCCCAGGCTCGGCGCCACGAGCTCTCAGCCTTGGTCCCTGGTCCATAGACCAGGTCGCCAGGCATCAACAGCAACTGGCAGTCCTTCTCAGCACAGGCCCGCTGCATCCCGGCAACGCTCTTGTTGAGGGGCTCTCCAGCCCGCCCCATGTCGCCCGCCGACAGCAGGCGCAGCTTGCCGTCTGCAGGGCACTGCAGCTTGTCCCGTAACGTCCACTCTTGTTTCTCGGCGTCCCACAACTCCAGCACGCAGGGCACCGGTCCAGTCGGGGTAGCCGGAGGCGCCGACGCAGCGTCGGCATCGGACGCAGTGGCGGTGGCCGTTTCGGCCGCCGCGTCGGCATCGGACGCAGTAGCTGCGGCCGTTTCGGACTGGTCCTGGCCAGAAGACGTTGCCTGTCCCGGGCAGGCCGGAAGGAACGCAAACAATCCCAGCAGGCCGAACATCGGTGCAAGAAGAGAGAGGGGTCGAGTGGCAAGGTTGTGGATAGAGATCATTCGAGGTGTCCTGACTACTGTTAGGAGAGCTCTGCCCTGTGCTCGCAAAGAACGCGGTCTCTCCGTGAGCCCGCGCGGGGCTGCGAGCAATATCACATTGCCGCCACCGGAGTCACTGCGGCTTCGAGCCCATCTCATCGGTCGCTCATGGAGATCGGGGGGCGGGGGGCGAAGAAGTCAGCAGAGACTCTACTAAGGGATCCCCCAGGCGCGCACCTCGGAGATACAAACCGGATGTTCGCGCCCCGAGAACACGCTCTGAATGGTCAGGCGGACTACGTGCGGGATGCGGGTCTGTGCACACTCTGCAAGGGATACACGCTCGAACTCCTTGATGTCCCGGAAACTGGCATTCCTGCAGTGCACGCCATCCACCTCGACCTTGAGACTGCGAACCCGACTGCTGTTCCAGAACCGGTCACCGTACTTGTCCTTACGATTCTTCTGGTAGCCGTTGCGTAGCTCCACTGCTGTCAGCAGGCCCGGCTGACTCGTGCGCACCTCGAGCCAGGAGTCCTTGCCCTCGGCGGTGCACCAGGCTGTATTGACGTCCCCATCCAACGCCTTTTGCGCACCGTACCTGTCCATGTCCCTGTTCCGATCGCTGGCACTTGCACTCAGCCCAACCATCCTTGCATTCGCCACTTCAGACGGCTGCATCGCCAATTGAGACGGCTGCATCACCAATTGAGACGGCTGCGCCGAAGGTTCGGAGTCTCCTGCCCTCTGCGAGAGGCCATAGAGCACCAGCACACCGACGATGACGACCAGGGCAATCATGGCGCCCATGCCGCCCTCCGCGGGGGCAGCCGCAGCAGCGGGCGCAGCCGTGCCGAGTGCCTCGCTCGCAGTCAGCCAGACCTCGAGACCCTCCTGCCGCACCCTAGTGTCCGCGCTGATCTCGCCGGCAGCCAACAGCCGGCGTAGCTCGGCGGCGTCCACCGGGCCCTTCAGCTCACCCGCTTGGTCGTAAACCCACTTCATCTCTGGCCTCCCCGGTAGCCTGCATGACGCTCCAAACAATATCTCATTGTTGGTATCTGGCTGCCAAGGTCCGCTGTGCTCCCGGCTTTGCCCTGGAATCATCTCCAACCGCCGCTATAGTCCCCGCCATGTTGAATCGAGCCCTCCCGACTCTCGTCCTGCTGCTCCTCTACAGCACGCTGTTCGCCTGCACCCAGGAAGAGCCTTCGCCGCCCAATCCCCTCGAGCAGGTGGCCGAGACATCCTCTTGGGACCTGCCCTGCCTCGAGCAGCCCGTGCACGTCGTGCGCACCGAGTTCGACTTCCCGCACATCTACGCCGTCTCTCGATCGGATCTGGCCTGCGCCCAGGGCTTCGTGACGGCCCGCGACCGCTTCTTCCAGATGGACCTCATCGCTCGCAACGGGCTCGGCACACTCGCCGAGCTGATGGGCGGTGCCGGCCTGTCCGCAGACATCGAGATCCGATCGCGCGGCGGACGCCAGATTGCTGACCAGATGCTCGAGTCGGTCACCGGCGAGGACCTCGACGTCTGGCAGTCCTACGCCGACGGCGTCAATGCCTACATCGCCGAGGTCCAGGCGGCACGCCTGCCAGTACCTGCCGAGTTGGAGGCCGCCTACCTGTTTCTCGCGGTCGATCGGCCCGAAGACCTGATGCGCGACTGGAGCCCACTGCACATCGCCGGCGTCGCCTCGACCGTCAACTTCGTGTCCGGATTCGAGACCACCGACATCAAGAACCAACAACGGGTCGAGCAGTTGGCAAACTACGGCTCCGGCCTCCTCAACGAGACACTGCGGATCGACGGCGCACGACTGGACATCTGGGAAAACATCGCGCCGGTCTATCCCGTCGATAGCAGTGCCGGCTTCGGCTTCAGCGGAGAACGACATCATTCGACCGTTTCGAGGCCCCTTGCACGAGGTGCGAGAGTCGAAGCTGGCGTACTGGCACGCGCGGTCGAACTCGCCGACAGCTTCGCGCTGCGGATCGGGCGCACGGGCGAAGCCGGCTTCGGCAGCAATGCCTGGGCCATCGGTCCTGACCTGAGCGCAGACGGAGTCGCCCTGCTGGGCTCCGACGGTCACCTCGCCCTGACGATCCCCTCCTTCCTGTACAACACCCACCTCGACACGGCCCTGCTCGGGGGCGGAGACATGCACGTCACCGGGATGACCATCGCCGGTGCGCCGATGATCGGCCTGGGCACCAACGGCCAGGTCGCCTGGGGGCATACCTCGCAGGTCAGCGACATCAACGACTACTACGCCGACCAGGTCGTCCTGGGTGACGATGGTCGGCCAGTAGCGACGCTGTTCCAGGGCGAGCAGGTACCGGTGCAGGAGATTCTCGAGAGCTACCAGGTATCGGGCGCCATGGGCGGTAGCGGCGAGACGGAACAATACAGTCGCTGGGTCAGCGGCCAGGGTCGACCGATCTTCTCGCTCGAAGGCCAGCAGGTCGACAGCAACGAGGACGATGCCGCTGCCGTGAACATCTTCGGCAAGTGGATCGTCCCCGGCGACAGCGACGGCGACGGCATCGTCAGCGCGGTGACCGGCGCAGCCAGCCACTACACCGAACGACACATGGTCAAGCACGTGCACGGCTGGGAGACCGCAACGAACGTCGACGAGTGGGCCGAGCACCTGCAGGGCATGAGTTCGTACAGCCAGCACTTCCTGGTCGCCGACAGCAGCGGCAACATCCTGTACACCGGTTTCCAGGGCATGCCCTGCCGAACCTACCTGCCGCGCGAGAGCAGCGGGGTGCCCGTGGCTGGCGCCAACCCTCAACTGTTCATCGACGGCACGCTCTACCCCTCATTCTCGCTGCGCTACGACGACGACTTGAAGATCGATACCAGTGCTGACGACGAGTTGTCCTGCGCCATCGCCTGGCAGGACTACCCCCACGCCCGCAATCCCGAGCAGGGCTACGTCGTCAACTCCAACAACGCACCCTGGCAGGCAGCCTGGGACAACAACCTGTGGAACGAGGAGCACTACTTTGGCGGCCCCTGGTACGGAACCTGGCGAGCCTCGCGGATCCACGAACTCATCGAGGCGGGCGCCGGGAGCCACTCGGTCGAGTCCATCTCGGCGATCCAGGCCGACCACAAGTCGCGCATGGCAACGGAGTTCCTGCCGCAGTTGCTGGGCTCGCTGCAACGTGCCGCGAACCTGGCCAGCGAAGACGGTACCGGGCTGTCTGCCGCAGAGCAGCGAATCGTCGTCATGTACACAGCCCAAGCCAGCCGACTCGACGAGGCCGCAGGGCGCCTGGGCAGCTGGCAGGAGCGCGGCCTGACCGCCGCGTCCGGGGTCGACACCTTCTACAATGAGCCCAGCGACGACGACCGACTCGATGCAGTAGCTACCAGCATTTTCAATGCCTGGATGGGGCGCTTCGTCAACGCAGTCTTCGGCGACGAAGGACTACCCGACATCTTCCGTCCTACTGGCAAGTACGGCCGTACCCGAGCCCTCAAGCTACTGATTGATGGAGTCGGAGCGGGGAACCCGCTGGGCCTGGCCTCGTGGGACCCTGCCACCGAAGAGTCGGTGTTCTTCGACGTGCTGGGCACCGAAGACGTCGAGAGCCTGGACGAGCTGACCCTGGCAACGCTGGTGGCTGCCCTCGATTACCTGGCCACGCCCCTGACCTCGGATCGGCGCGGCGGCTTCGGCAGTGAGGACATGGACAGTTGGCTCTGGGGTCTCAAGCACTTCGTCCACTTCGACAGCTTCGTAGCAAGAGAGATTGGCGACGATCCCATCATCGACTCGCTGTTCGAGGACCTGGGCGTCACGACCGAGGTGCTGGCGCTCAGCGACCCGGCACCACCCACCGGCGACCCGCGTTACGACATGACCGGCTTCCCGCGGCCCGGCGATGCCTTTTCCATCGATGCGGCTGGCGGCATCTCCACCGAAGACTTCAGCTACGGCAGCGGTCCGGTGATGCGCTTCTCTGTGGCGATGGATCCAGCCGGCATGCACGGGGTCAACATCGTGCCTGGGGGCCAGTCGGCCAACCCCGACAGCCCGCATTTCGCGGACCAGGCGGCGCAGTGGTTGGGCAACGAAACCTTTCCGCTGCGCTTCTATGTCGACGATGTGATTGCCGGCGCCGTCGGGCGCGAGCTCCTCAGCCCCGCCAACTAGGTGCCATGGGCTAGTCGCGTTCCTGGGCGTCCCGGCCGCGGCGTCCCTTGAGCTCTTCCTGCAACTTCAGGCCCACGTAGGCGTGGCAGGCGTCACCGACCAGGTCGAGGTAGAACTGGAAGCCATGTTCCCGGGCAAACAGGCTTGCCATCTTCTCGGCGTCGTAGACCTTGATGCTGCCTAGCTGGAGCACGTGCATCAGCAGACGCTCTTCCATCCGGGCGAGTTGCTCGACTTCGGCAGGATTTGGGTGCCAGAGACCATTGGCCTCAGCCTTGCCGAGAGCCTCCAGGGCATGCCCCAGGAACTTGATGTCCTGGTTCACGAGGATGGGCACCAGTCGGGGCGACCCCTTGATGGCCCTGTCGACCAGCTGGATCTCGAACGGGATCCGCCAGAGGTAGGCATCGACCAGTTGCAAAAAGCGACTGCGGAGGTTTTCGTCGCTGGGCAATCCCACCGCGGCACAAGCCTCGACACCCTGGAACAGGTGGGCCCCTCCGCAGGCATGGGCAAAGATGTCCTGGCGCCGCTTCTGAACTGTCTCTCCAGCAGCCCTTGCCCGCTGGATGAAGTGATACTCCCGCTCCAGCAACTTGAGTTGCTCCATGGCGATCTGCTCGATGTCCAGTGTCCTGCCACTGGAGTTGCGCCAGGTCGGTTCGGCACCGCGGTCCACTGCCTGGCACCAGCCCTGAATCGACCAGGCGATGTCATCTCCATCGACAAAGTAGCCCTTGGAAGCATCCTCCGCCGCCTTGAATCGCAGCCGCGACCCACGCAGCAAGCGCTTGAGAGTCGGTGCACCGGCGCGGTCCGTGATGGGCTCATCCAGCGGCATCCCCACCTCGACGAAGGTCTTGAGGATCAGATCGGTGTGCGGCTCGACCCGCACAGCCCCCTTTGTCTTCGGGAAGTACGGCTGCATGCCGCGCGAATTGGGGAGCCTGTCCGCCTCGAGAAAGTCGTCCGCTAGTACTTCCACCGCCAGACGTCCATCGCTGGCGGTGAAGCCGGGCCCGAAGGCAAGGATTCCGTGCGCCAGTGCCCAGGCATTGCCCGGCTTACCTGCCTCGCGCTGGATCACCTTAGAGAGTAACTCGACCGCCTTGGGGCGGATCTCACTGGGGTGTGCCACCCCAGCGGGAAGCGGCGTGACTGTCATCTTCCGGCTGCCCACCTTGAGGGGCTTTTCGGCCGGCGCCTGGTCGCCCGCCGGGGAGACCGAGGCGCCAACGCCAGGCGCCTCGCTACTGCAGGCGGGCAGTGCCAGGCAAGCAGCAAGCAGGAACACCGGCAAAAGCCCTGGCGATCGCACCGTGTACTTGACCCTGAGAAGCATGACCGACGCTCGAAGCAGCGAACTCGCTACTTGTCCTGTTCATGGTGGACGATCTCGTCCTTAGCGGCGACATAGATGGTCGGACCAAACACGGCGATGCGAGGCATGTCACGAGGGTTCTCGAAGATCGGGATCTCCTTGATGAACTTGCCGCGCTTGTTCCACTTGTAGACCTTGCCCGCATCGGTGACCACGTACAGGTTGTCCTTCTCGTCGGTAGCCATGTCCCAGTCTTCAGAGCCGTCGTCGGGCACACCCTTCTTGGTCCAACGTCCCTGGCGGAAGCCATCGGCGGGGGTGTACTCGATGATCTCACGGTCGCCGACATGACGCACGAGCAGACGACCGCCAGCAGCGATCACAGCACACTGCACCCCACCTCCCTCGAGGTGGTAGCGCTTCTTGAGTTTCCCCTTGGCGCTGTAGATGAAGACCTCGTCACCCAGCAGGAAGTAGAAGTCGTCACCCAACCAGGTGATGATCGGAGTGCCATTTCCTGTTCCAGCCTCGGGCCGCCAGGAAGTGTCGATTTGCCAGGTGGAGGTCACCTTTCCTTCGGTGTCGAACACCTGCACCCTCAACTCCGCATCGATCACTGCTGCCAGGTCGTAGTTGCCGACGCTCAGGTGCAGGGGTTGCACGAACTGGCCCGCCTCGCGGCCCGGAGTAGCACCTGAAGCGTAGGGGAGCTCCTCGCCGAACCACTCCCTGGCAACCACGCGACCTTCACCACCGAGGACGAGGTTGCTGGTGCCTTGCGGACTGAGGCGCTGGACTCGGTTGTTGCCGACATCAGCAACCCACACGTTGCCGCTGGAATCAGCACTGATGGACAGCGGCTCGCCACGACCCATGAACGCCCCCGGCTCCATGCCCGAAGAGCCCCAGTTGGGCACCGTCGACCGGCTCGTACGGCGGAGATCCTGGTGGGCCTTGAAGAGATCCACGGTGTCCAACAACCAGACTCGATCGTCATCCTTGACCGCTCCCAAAGCGGCCACTTCGAGGTAGCTGATCGCATTGGGGTCCTTGAGCCGACCCATCTTCTCGAACGCAGCCTCGTCGAATTGCAGGAACTGTAGGCGGTAGCCAGCGGGCACGTGCGCCTTCACCTGGCCGAGCAGGTACTCGGGGCCGCGCACAGCATGAAGACCGATTGCCCTGAAATTTCTGCTGTAGTCGTCGTTGTTCTTGCAGGCCTGAAAGGCGGCTTCGAGGGCTTCTGCTGCCTTTGTGGGGGCAGCACGGAGACTCCGGGAGCGCGAGATGGACTTGTCGATGGCGACCTGCCACGCCGGATTGGGAGCCGCTGTGAAGTCGAAGGCGATCTCTGCGATGTGGGTGTCCGCGAAGATCGTGCCCTCGTGGACGGCATCAATGGTGATCCGCAACGTCCGCACCTCGCTGTCGACGGAAACATCACGGCGCCCGAAGCGATCACCAAAGGTCATGCTCTTCTCCAGCTCTCCGCCAGGGCCCTTCACCAGGATCGTTGCCTCGGCAAGGCGGCCGCGGCCCTGCCATTCCTCGCGACTACCGAAGGCGCCACCCCACACGGAGATGCGCTCGATCTTGACGTTGCGTCCCAGGTCGACCTCAAGCCACTCACCACTCCCCAGGCCAGGGGCATCTTCTGCCCACGACGTGGTCAGCAGTCCATCGAATGCATTCTCGGCGGTGTGCGCCACCTTGCTCGCGACACGATGACTGGAACTCGTGAAGCGAGGGCCAGCGGCGGCAAGGGTGGGCAGCAACAGCAACACCAGGGTCAGCAACGCAAGACGGTCAACTCTCATCAATCTCTCCAGTTGCAGCGAGAACTGCTGCAATGCAGGGCGGCGGGCAGGCCGCTTTAGTCGTCGCAGGCGGGATCGGCGTCAATCTCGGCCTGAGTGCGGGGCACCATGGTCAGGCCCGGCACAAGGTCGGCGACCACATCCACTACCCAGACCAGCACACACTCTTCGGCGCCCGGCTCATGCGGACAGGGAAGGCAGACTATTCCGTCGAGGAAGGCAGACATCTGTGAACACGGGAAGCCCATGCCGGTATCCCGCATGTCGATATGAGCCGAAAAACTTCCGCCATCAATTGCCGGCGGCAGGCCCCCGGACGCATCGGCAACAAAAGTGCCGGAGAACAGCGACCCGTACAGCGTCAATTCCATATCCCCACCCGTAAGCGGATTCGCCACGCGCTGGAGAAGATCGGCAGGCCCGGCAGACAGGAACGGATCGTTCCAGTTCTCAGCTCCGGCAACGTCGTCGTCGTCACCCGTGCTGTCGTCATCATCACCGGCGCTGTCATCGTCGTCACCGGCGCTGTCATCGTCGTCACCAGCGGAAGGAATGGAACCCGTCAGGTCTGCAGGCTCGACACAGAGGTCCTGGGAGATGGCGCTGCCATCCACCACCGCCAGCGAACCGACCATTTCCAGGTAGCCAGGCGCCTGGTCGGTAATACCGGTCAGTAAAGTGAAGTCGGCTCCACCGAGAAGAGCTTCGCCGCCCACAGGAGAGATTACGACGCCACTGCCCATGGCCCAGGCGTAGGTAGCACCGGTCAGATCGCTCTCCACCGGCTGGCTGCCGACGTCGGAAGTTGAGAACTCCAGGCTGTCGGAGCCGTCCGTCCAGACGACCGATGCCGTGTAATCAGTACTGAACTCCAAGTGGCTGTCGGGGGTAAACACCAGGCGCGTAGGCGAGACCCAACTGGACAGCCCTGGCACCGGCGTTCCGTCGCCGTCATTGAGCGAAGGCGTCGCCTCTGTGGCCGCGCTGAACTCGACGTACAAGACGCTACTCACCAACACGTCGGTGGCACCGGCTTCGGGGTAGGAGCCGACGATCTCAACAAGTTCCTCGATGACTGAATCATCGTCGTCGTCGTCGTCGTCGTCGTCGTCGTCGCTGGGGGTGCTGTCGTCGTCGTCGGTCACGACGCTGTCGTCGTCGTCATCGCCACCAGAGTCATCGTCATCGCCCAGCGAGGGATTGCAACCGACAAGGGACACAGAAACGGCCAGCAAGAGCAGGGCGAGAAGGCGGGACATGTAGCTCATAGGTACTCCTTGGAGAAGGGAGCGGAAAGATAGCACAGGCCCCTGTCGGGCCCAGGGAATTCTGCTGCCCTTCGCAGCCTGTCAACCGCCCTGCTGGCTGTCCTTAGCCGGCTTGCGGACGCTCCAGGCTGCCCGCCAGAGACGCAGCAGGTTGTCGCCTGCAATCATCCGAAGTTGCCTATCGGTGAGACCGGCTGCGCGCAGATCCTGGTGCAGAGCAGGCAGGTCACTACTACCGGCAAGGCCAATGGGGCTCTTGATCAGGCCGTCCCAGTCCGAACCCACGCCGACATGCTCAGCACCAACCCGCTCCACCAACGCCATCACCTGGCCGACCACGTCGGCGCGATTCGCCCGCCGACCCTTGACCACGTAGGGGCCATGGAACATCGCGCCGATCAGGCCTCCCCTCCGAGCAATGGCCTGCAGAAGATCGTCGTTGAGGTTGCGTGGTACGGGGCACAGGGCGTGGGAGTTGGAATGACTGGCGAGAACCGGCGCCCGCGAGGCTGCCACGGTGTCGGCGGTCGCCTTGTCGCTCATGTGCGACACGTCCAGCAGCATCCCCCGGTCATTGCAGGCGCGGACGAGTTCACGTCCCGCGGGGGTCAGGCCACCGCCCTTGGCCCGAGGCGCCGCAGACGAGTCCGCGTACTGCGAGGACTCTGACCAGGTCAGGCCGACCATCGACAAGCCCAAAGCACGGAACTCATCGAGGGTCGCGACACCATCCACCAGCGCCGTGCCGCCCTCCAACACGATCACAACCGCAAGGCGGCCGTCGCGCAGCACCTGCTCCAACTGGACCGGACCGGTCACCAGTGCCGCCTTGCCCCTGCTTTGCTGAACCATGTTGCGAATACGGCGGATCTTGCCGAGCGCCACCCCGTGGGGGTCTTTGACGCCGCGCGGGATCCAGGCTGCCTGCACGGCGACATTGACTCCAGCGGCGAGCAACTCCGGCAGGGGCGCCTCCAACGACGGGTGCTCCCAGGAGACGTTGTTGCTGGCCATTGCTGTCACGGTGTCGAGGTGCAGGTCGGCAACCACGGGTGGCAGCGGACCACGAGCTCGAGGCAACTGAACCCGGTCACCGCGACGAGCCTGCTCGGCCACCGTCTGCGAGTCCGCCAGCTGCTCACTGGACGAGATCGGTTCGTGCCCATCCAGCCCAGCCGCTCCCTCGGTCTGCACACAGGCAGCCAGTGAGAGAAACAGCACTGCGACGGCGGGGTAACGAAACAACTGCACGAGAGCGATGGTATCAGGCTTGCGGCCGGTTCGACCCTCCCCCAGGCAGCGGCTATCATCGCCGGCAGTGCGTACCCCGACCCCAGCCGTCCTGCTCGCACTGGCGGTGCTCAGCGCCAGCAGCTCCAGCTGCGAGCGCTTCGACAACGAGGGGCTGGACCACTGCAGCCAGACCATCGACAGCCTGTTCCCCCTCCAGGGATCCAACAACGTATTCGGGGGGGCGTGGATCATCGCGGATCTGACCTGCCCGGCGCTGGCCCCCACCTTGTCGGTACAGCCTCCCAACGGAACGCCCTACAGCTTGGCCGTCGAGACTGCCCACGACGGCACGCAACTGCGCGCCCTTCCTGCCGTACCCCTGTCTCCTGAGAGCAGGTACATCGTCCACCTGGGCAGCGGGGAACGCAGCTGGGACTGGTTCTTCGTGACCAACACGTTGGGCAACCCGCTCGACTACGAACTGGCAGGACACAGCGAGGAGTTTCTCCTGCACCAGGGAGAGATGGTCAGCCCGCTGGGACTGGCCCAGGGTCTGCAGGACCACCTGCATTTTGTGCGCCCGACACTTCAGTTCCTGGCCGAGCCCGGCGCACTGTTCGTACTCGGCAGGCTGGGCCTGCTACTGCCAGACCAGGATGAGCAGGACCTCTCCTGGCCGACCCTCGACCCCCAGCTTCCCTGGCAGGAGCAGTACTTCCGAGTCGGCCCGGTAGACCTCCACTGGCCGCTGCAAGGTTGGCAACTGGTCCTCGAAAGCGTCGAGATCTACGGCGCAACACACCCCGTTCGAGGTGGCACCGGCAGAGTCAACCTGGAGGCCCGCTGGGACACGCGCACCGCCGACATGGTGCTCGGCGATGGCAGCGGCTCGCTCTGTGCTGACTCGGTCGAGCAGGGAAGCGGCGACTGCATTCCCTGCCATGACGGCACAGTGGCCTGCCTGGACCTGCTTCTGATCGATATCCCGACACAGATCTGGCAGGGCGCGCTGGACAAGGTGCAGTGAGAGGCCGCGGGCCGGGCCGCAGCGTGGTCTAGACGGAGTCGCCGGGCCGATACAGCAAGCTCTGCTGGATCTCGCCGGGCAGGTCAGGGCTGAAACAGCGCCGGCAGCGTGCCTCGTAGCACTCGGTCTCGCCCACCAGTACACGCTCGGCACGATTGACGATTCTCTGACTACGGTCCGCAGGATTACCGCACTGCATGCAGATGGCGTGGTTCTTGGTCACGTACTCCGCCACAGCCATCAGGGTCGGGATGGGCTCAAATGGCTGGCCTCGATAGTCCTGGTCGAGACCTGCCACCAGGACCCGACTCCCCGAATTGGCGAGACTCTCGACCACCGGGACGATGTTCGAGCCGAAGAACTGGACCTCGTCGATTGCGACCACCTGCACACCCTGGCCGAGGCGCCATACCTCCTCCGACTTTTCGACTACGTGACAGCGCAGGGACATCCGGCTGTGGGAGACGATTTCGTCCTCGGAGTAGCGGTCGTCGAGACGGGGCTTGAAGATCCGCACCTCTTGCTTGGCGTAGCGGGCACGCACCAGGCGACGAATCAACTCTTCGGTTTTGCCCGAAAACATGCAGCCGGTGATTACTTCGACCCAGCCCGTTCCCTGGGGTGTCATGTACATCGTCTTGTTCTCGATCGGGGCTCGGCGTACTCAGGACAGGCGGAAGCGTGTGCGGTCGGAGTTGCTCCACGCCAGGTGGGACGTCGTTCCATCCTCGTCGATGGACGAGAACTGCGCGAACTTGCCGAAACAGTGCCGCGGCAGCGGGTTCTCGGCCCACGGATTGTGCAGAACGCGCAGGCTGAACACGACCTTGTCACGAGCCCACTCCTTGTCGGCGAGCACGACCGCAGACAGGTGCGAGTAGCCCGGGTCCGAGAAAAAGCCGTACTTGCTGGATACCTGCTGGTACGACCGAACCTGCTCGCGCCGGCCGTTGTGCGTCGTCCAATGGAAGCTGTAGTCCGGCTTGCCGTACATGAAGTCCTGCATGAAGCCCTCGGGCAGGGTCCAGTGTTCATTGGAGAACACAGTCGCCACCAGGGGCTTACCGCTTGGGATGTCACCGTCGCCACTGTCGACCAGGCCGCCGATACAACTGGCGACTGCGTCGAGCACTTCGGGCGCATGCAGGGGCGAGATGCGAAAGCGAACCAGCGCACGACGGTCCTCCTGGAGCTTGTCCAGGATCGAGAACTCCAAGTGGATCTTCTCGTCACGGTACTCAGCGTACTTGCCGTGCCAGTCGCCGTCGTCCAGCGAGTCCAACCACACCTGCAGGGCGCGCTTGATGGGCCGCGGATCGAAGTCATAAGGCAGCCAGCGCTTCAGGTAGATCGAGAGTTGATAGTGGTGATGAATCTGGTTCAACTCGCGAATAAGGTGCCGATAGACGCTCATGGAACCACGCAACTGAACTTCGGGCAGGTAGGCGACCACGCCCATCCCGAACTCACTGTCGTCATGTGACTTCACGGTCATCCAGCCGCCAGGCCGCACCGCGTGCTGGCCAACTCGAATGTCGTGGTAGCGAAGGATCTCGTGGATCGCGAGTTCACTGAAAGCCTGGAAGAACACCTCGTTCTCCAACTGCACCAGGCGCTCGCCATAAAAATCCCGGGCGGTCGGCTCGATGTGTCCCCACCACTCCTCTAACTGCGTTCGGAATCCCCGGATTGCCGGTTCCTCGCGAGTCAACAGTGAGACGAGAAAGGAAGGGTGCGGGCGCGGCAGTTGGCCGAGTTCCTCGCACAAATCGTCGGTGAACAGGACTGCTGAGCTCAAGGGCGGACTCCGTGGGCCCAAACCATAGGGGCAGACGAAAGAGTATACGCACCTCAGGCCGGGACACGCAAAGACGCGGGGGCTGACTCGCTTCCCTCTGGTAGCGAGGCTGCGTGGGCTTATAATCGCGGCGTGAAGGCCGACGACTTAGCTCAGGCCGTCTTCGACACCATCGACGAGGGTCTCCTGCAGCGCCTGTACCAGGTCGCCTCGGTCGACCCGGAGGCGATCCTTGCCGACGTGCGCAAGGCTGGACACTCCGTCGAGTCACTGCAGGATCTGCAGCAGCTCCCCACGGAGGTCGTCGACGCGCTCGTGGACGGCTACATCCAACGCTCAAAAAGAGTCGCCGCCGTAGGTGGGGTCTCCCTGGGGCTCGGTGGGTGGCTCGGCCTTGCACCGGGGCTCTCGCAACTACTGGTCGTGGTGTTGCGGCTCGGTCAGCGGATCTCCCTGGTTTACGGCTTTGACTATCGGACCGACCGCGGCGAGCTCGAACTGTGGAAAGGGATCGCCGCCGCCGTCGGCGCCAGCCTACGTTGGGAAGGCACCGAAGCGGAGCTCATCAAGCGCCTGCCCGTAGCCGTCACCGGCAGCGGCACCTTCACCAATCCGCTGCTTGTGCAGGCACTGCGCGCCGTGATTGCGCGGGTCGCGCTGTCATCGGGCAGGCAGGTAACTCGCTGGCTGCCCCTGGTCGGTGGCGGCACCGGCATGGTCTTCAACTACCTGGAGGTGGATCGCATCGGCCGCAGGATGAAAGCAACCTGGCGCGCTCAACACGTCATCTCGAGCTTCGACCCAAGTTCAGCCATCGAAGTAGAAATCATTGGTTGATGGCTGGCGTTCGACCGCTCCCGGACCTAAGACCATCAATTACAAGGTCTTGCTCTGTTACCCTGCCGCTGCGTCCACGCTGAATCCCCTGTGACTCTCCTACTGGCCCTGTGATGACTGTTTGCTTCTTACCCCGCTCGCGCTCCTTCGCCCTGCTACTCACTGCCACCGTGTGTCTCAGCACACTGGTCGCAGCCACCCCGGCTCTCGCCGAGGATGAGACTACTGCTGCCGTCGAGGATGACGCCAGCGAGGAGCTCTCGCCGGTTGCGGAGGTGGAGACCCCACAGAGCGAGTCCTCGAAGGCCTGGAACCTCATCAGCTCCGCCGATCCCGTCGTCCAGTTGGTGATCCTCGTGCTGCTGGCCTTCTCCCTGGTGTCCTGGGCGATCATCCTGCAGCGCTGGCTGCTGATCCGCCGCGCCTGGAGCCAGAGTGAAGCCTTCCTCGCGTTCTTCTGGAACACCAGTTCACTGAAAACCGCCTACGACGAGGCCGACTGCTACCCCGATTCCCCGGTGGCGCAGGTCTTCAAGGCAGGCTTCCGGGAGCTGGGCAAGCTGCAGGAAGCGGGACAGACGAGTGGCTCGCCCCAGGACAGTGGCGTCGCCAACGTCGGCCGGGCCTTACGACGCTCCTCCTCGGAGTGTCTGACCCGACTGGAGCGATGGATCCCCTTCCTCGCATCCTGCGGCAGTGCCGCACCGTTCATCGGCCTGTTTGGCACGGTCTGGGGAATTCTCCTCGCCTTTCAGCAAATCGGCATCACTGGCACCACGTCGATAGCAGAAGTTGGCCCCTACATCGCGGAAGCACTCATCGCCACCGCCGTCGGACTGTTCGCGGCGATCCCCGCCGTGCTGTTCTTCAACTACTTCGCGACTCGCCTCAAGGTGCTCGCCGCCGAGATCAACCACTTCAGCTACGACTTTCTCAACCTGGTCGAGCGCCACCAGCGCAGCCGCCAGACGAGGTCCTGAACAATGGCCATGAGCACGGGCGACGGTGGCTGGCAGGAGCCGGGCGTCCAGACCGTCCTCAGCGAAATCAACGTCACGCCCTTTGTCGACGTGATGCTGGTGCTGTTGGTGATCTTCATGATCACCGCGCCGCTGCTCACCCAGGGCATGGAGGTCAACCTGCCGAGAGTCTCGGCAGCCAACCTCGAGCAACTCGAGCAGCAACCCGTCGTTCTCACGGTCAACGCGAAGGGCCAGTGCTACCTGCTCGAGCAGGAGTTCCCCTGCGAAGAGCTGGCGGCGCGACTGCCGGCAATCTACGAACACCGTACCGACCACAGCCTGTTCATCCGCGGCGATGTGGATACTCCGTACGGCAGTCTCATGCAGGTATTGGCGGCGGGACGGAAGGCCGGCATCATCTCGGTAGGGCTCGTCACTGAGCCCCCCGTGGACGACCGCTAGGCTCCGGCGGGGGACAGGCTGTGCGCAGCAAGGTTCGCTCCCAGGCAAGAGAGAAGCCTCGCTACCGGGGCGTCCTCAGGCAACGTGATTCGCCACTGGGGCTTGCTCTGCTGCCTTCAATCCTGCTGCACCTGCTGCTGGGGCTGGGGCTGATGGGCTGGAGCAACCCCGAACGTCGGCCCATGATCGAACGCGAGGTGTACATGGTGTCCGCTGTAGTGCTACCCCGCGCCGAGAGGCTACCCGACAAGGCTGCCGCACCTGTCCCCCGGAGGCGCGGCGAAGCCGGCAAAAAGCCCGAACCGCCACCGATTCCTGATGAGATGGTGCTCAAGAAACCCGACAAGGAGAAAAGCGAAGGCAAGCCCGAGAAGCCAGTCAAGAAGCCACCGAAAAAGAAGCCCAAGAAGAAGCCCAAGACTCTGAGCCGCGAGGAGTTGCTCGCCCAGCTCGACGAAAGCAGCGACGAATTCCGCTTCGCCAGTTCCCCCGAGGGTGACCCCGACAAGCCTCCCGATCGGAACTTGAAGGAACAGTACGGTCGGCAGTTGACCGCCTACGAGCGGATGGTCCGCGACCAGATCCAGTTCAACTGGTTCCCCAAGTACTCGAGCACAAAGCGCACCGGGCTGTGGGCCGCGGTGGGCTTCACCATCGACGATGCAGGCAACATCCGTACCCCACAGATCGACCACAGTAGCAACGACTTCGTCTACGACCAGAGTTGCCTGCGGGCGGTGACTCGGACCCGCCGAGTGAAGCCCCCCCCAGAAGGCGCCAACCGAACGATTTCGGTAGGCTTTTCTCCCGAGGACAAGAAGTGACCCAGCCCCTGACCAGCCGATCCTCCCACTTGACTGCTCTGCTCGCCTTGGCGGGACTGACCCTGCTGTGCGCCTTTCCCAGCAGTGCCGAGACAACGACCGAGAAGAAGTCGTTCATCCAGATCGTCGGCGGCAGCAAGGCGGCGCTGCCCCTGGCGCTGCCCGAGCCGCGCCCCGGCAACGGCATCGACGGCAAGGTGACCGAGGCGTTGTGGGACGTGATCCGGACCGACCTCGAGCACTCGGGCTACTTCGCCCTCATCGATTCAGCGGCCTATATCGAGGATGCAACCGCGGGGCTCACAGCCGGCACCTTCGACTTCGGCAACTGGAGTGTTGTAGGTGCCGTCGGGCTCGCCAAGACACGCGTCAATCGCAACGATCAGGGCATCAGCATCGACCTGCATGTCTACGACGTGGACGCCAGCGTACAGATGCTCGGCCGACGCATCTCCGGCTATCCCGACGACCTCCGACGCCTCGCCCACCGGGTATCCGGCGCAATCGTCGAGGCCTTCACCGGCAAGACCGGGGATTTCGACACCCGCATCACCGCAATCGCCGATTTCGGCCAGGGGAAAGAGGTCTACACCTTCGACTACGATGGCGCGAATCCCCGTCCAGTCAGCCGTAACGGCTCGCTCAACCTGGCACCTTCCTGGTCACCGGATGGCAGGCGCATCGCCTACACGTCCTATCGGGACAACAACCCCGACCTGTGGATCACCGACCTCAGTACAGGCCGACACAAGAAGATCTCGAGCCGCCCCGGCATCAACGTCGGAGCAACCTGGGCCCCTGACGATGCTTCCATGGTCCTGACTCTCAGCAAGGACGGTGACTCCGAGCTGTACTCGATCAGCGAGAATGGCTCGATCCTCAGCCGGCTGACCCGGAAGTGGGGAATTGACGTGAGCCCTTCCTTCTCGCCGGACGGCAGCCTCATCGCCTTCGCCAGTAGTCGAAACGGCTTCCCACAAATCTTCGTGATGAAGCGCGATGGCAGCGAAGTGCGGCAGATCATCCACCGCGGCGGCCACAACGTCAGCCCCGCCTTCTCACCCGACGGCACGCAGGTTGCCTTTGCCGGACGGGACAAAGGACGATTCGACATATTCGTCGTCAACCTCGACGGCACCGGCCTCAGGCGCCTGACTCAGAGCAAAGGCGACGACGAAGACCCAAGCTGGTCGCCATCGGGTTCGTACATCCTGTTCTCCTCGACGCGCGACGGCCCCGCCCGGCATCTCTACATGATGACTGCAGACGGCAGTCACCAGACCCGGGTCTCGAGGAGTAGCGCTTCGCTGAGCAACCCCTCCTGGGGCCCACGCCTGCCTTGAGTCGTGCCCCTGGCCTGCCCCTTCGCATGCCACTCAGGAACATTCCCTCAGAGCGAACCCACGGCAAAGTGGATCTGCACGAAGTCTCCGACAGGGATCTGGGGCAGGTTCTTCGCGTTGGCGACCGCAAATCCCACATCCAGACGCAGCGGCCCGATGGGGGTAATGCGGCGCAGGCCGATACCGACGCTCGGATGCAGCGCGGGGCTCAAGCCCGAATCGATGGTGTCTGGTACGCCCCGATAGAACAGCGCATTGCCCGCGTCGTGGAACAGCACCAGTCGCCAGCTCTCGAGACCGGGCAGAGGCAGCAGCAGTTGCAGGGAATAGCGGTAGAATGCTGTCCCGCCTACCGGCACGGCACGATCCAAAGAGTCGGTGGGCAGAAGGCCCGCCGACTCCAGGAGACCCGGCCGCGTGCCCCTGGGTGCGATGGCGTCACCGCGGAAACCCCGCACACTACAGGCACCGCCGAGACGCAAACCCCCCACCACAGGCGGAAACGTGTCGTTGTAGGACCACAAGATGCCGCCGCCCACCTCCAACTGGATCACGAAGCCTTTCCGTCCCACCGGCAGCAGGCCGACGAAGCGGCCTGTGGCACGGCCAAAGGCCGCCGAGCCCGCCACAAGGTCACCTGGTGTCGTATCCACAGCGGCGGACAGGTAGACCCCCTGGCTCGGGTTGAAACGGTCGTCGCGCTTGTCGAGGGTAGCCTTCACCCCGAGCAGGACCAGGGGCTGAGCTCCGAGCAGAGGCTCGTCGGTGGGAATGTCCGCGACCGCACTCAACTGGGCAGCGGGATCCACGCGCATTGGTGCCCGCGCCTGCACTTGGAGACGCCCGTCCAGGGTTGCGTCCGCCGAACCGCGCCAGGCCAGTGATAGCGCCGCGAGACTGCGGCTGAGCCGGTAGGTCGGCTCGTCGAGTTCTTCGTTGAGAACCGCCGAGACCGTCCCGCTCAAGGGCACGGTAGGAATGTAGGGAAGCTCCAGGCCCACCGAGGCGCGGTACTCCAGGCGCGGACGCACGTCGAACTTAAAGTAGCGCCAGTCAATGCTTGCCCGACCACGGATCCACAGGGACAGGCCGCGACCGTCGAGGTTGCGCAGCCGCGCCTCGCCACTCACCCTGGGCCCATCGTCGGGCGCTGTCAGGCCGGCGGAGAACACGAAGGAGAACCGCTTACGTTCCTCGCTGAGCACCTCGACGTCGCGCACCCTGCCGGCACTCTGCGCCGCCTGCAGCGTCACCGAGTCGAACAGGCCCGTCCGCAACAGCCGCCGCTGGGCGCCGTCGAGCAACGACGGACGAAACACCTCCCCGGGACGTACGTCGACCTCGCCGCGAATGACGTCGACCTGCGTGTGCCGGGTCTCCGCCACGAGCACCTTGCCAAAACTGACCCGCTCGCCCTCCTCGGCGAGCACAGTGAGACGGACCAGTGTTCGATCCTCCGAGTATTCCTCCTCAACCGACACCCTGGCATCTATGTAGCCCTGCTCTGCCAGAGCCTGGCGCACCGCAACCTGTAGCTCGGCCACCGCAGCGGGGTTGAAGGGCCGATTCTCCATGCGCCGCTGCCAGCTCGTGGAGAGTTTCTCGTCAAGGGGCACGTCGATGGACAACTGCAGGCTCTCCACCTTGGTACGCACCCCCTCTTCAATGCTCAGTCTCAAGCGGTAGTGGAGTTCGGCCGGTGCCACATCCGGCTCCGGCACCTCGGCCTCGTAGCGAACTTGGGCGCTCAAGAATCCGCGAGCCCGGTAGTAGTCGCGAAGCGTCGCCAGGGCCGCCTGCAGTTCGTCTTCGGTATAGAAGCGCCGGTAAATGGGCAGGCCCAGGACCAGCGACAGGGTGGGTCGGTGACCGATCACTGCAGGACTGGCGTCGCTCAGGACACGAATCACCTCGTCGCGACTCAGGAACTTGTTGCCCGCGATGGAAAAATCCCGGCCCCTGAGCACAACCCGCGCCCCCGGAACCACCTGGAAGTGCAGCGATCGGACCTCGCTGGATTGGACGCCTCGCCAGTCCTCACGGTACTCCCCGCTGCGCTGCTTGTCGGAGAGCGTGGCCTCGACCCGTGCATGGGGATAGCCGCGGCGGCGGAGGAAGCGCTCAAGTAGGAATCCAGCGTCCTCACCGTAGGTCGAAGAGACCCGTTGGGACGAGTTGAGGCCGACCACCTCACGCAGCCGTCGGTCGGTCCACCCGGGCTCCCTTGGGCCCTCAAAGGAAAAACTCGCCTGCACGTATCGTCCGGCGTCCACCGGCAGCGAGATGGCCACGGTAGCGTTTTCGCGGCTGATACTCACGTCCACGGGCAGGCGACGCTCGCCACGAGGCCCCAGGTGCAGCAAGCGCGCTTCCACGAAGCCCGCCCTGCGATAACCAGCAAGCAGGCGGCGTACCGCCTTTTCCAGGTCGTCCTCTCGGAACACCCGGCCCACCTTCAGCCGTGGGGCCAGTAGCTGCTGCAGGCGACGGTGGGTGAAGCCGGCCATCGCCACCGGCGGGAAGCGGATCTCGGCGATCCTATACGGCCGGTTCTCGGTCACCTGCAACAGGATTACCTTGCCGCCACGAGGACTATCCCGGAGGCGGGGAACGACTTCCGCTTCGAGATAACCGCGCGCCCGGTAGTAGGCTTGGACCTCCCGGGCAAGACGAACCTCGTCCTGGCGCACGTAAGGGTCACCCGCTGCCCGACTCAGTGCGGCACGTACCTGTGGCCCAGCCAGCGAGCGCGTCCCGAGAACCCGAATGCGACGAATTCTCGGACTCGGTACCAATACGAACGTAAGACGCAGTCCACCTTCGACCTCAGCAACACGCGCCTGCACATCGTCAAACTGTCCGAGCCTGAACAAGAGCTCCGTCGAGCGCCGAACCCGAAGCAACTCGAACGCCGCTCCTTCCTCCTGCTCGACGAGGTAGCGAAGCTCATCGACCGCGAGCCTTGCCGGGCCCTGGAATGCGACCTCAACCACGGTCTGCCCGCTCCAATCCGACTCGGACAGTTCCCCGGCAGAGGCCGCTGGCACCCACAGGAGTCCAACGACCACGAAGCACAGCACCCGAAGGGACATTGCCAGGGCAGCCATCTCAGTCCAGGTCCAGTTCGAGCTTCACATCCAGCCCAAAGTTGCCGTAATCCGCCGTCGCGCGCTCATCACGGAGCCACGAGGCCTCGAGGTATAGGTTGCGCAGGAAACGCAACTGCAACCTTCCCACAGTGTCCACCGTGCGGGCACCAGCCGAGTAGCCGAGGCCTCCTTGCAGGGTCAACAGGTTGGGCACGACCTCCTTGCTGAGAAACGCCCAGAGTGTCGTGGTTCCTGTGGTCTCGCTGTACACCGGCACGATCTCGAGTCGGTCGGGCAGCCCAACCCTCCCACCGCCCTCGACACTGGCGCGAAAAGAGGTCGCTGCCGTCTCTCCGAGGGTGCCGAGACCGGCGCCGCCTGCAGCGGCAATCACCTCGGCGACGTTGGCGTTGGCCAATTGCTCCTGGGTGAGGCCGAGCAGCAGGATGGAGTTGATGTCCGCCTCGCTGAGATAAGGCGACGATGTAGCGGTCAACTGCAACGAGTCGAGGGGCCCGGTAATGCTGTAGCTGATACGGTGAGTGTCGTCCCGAGTCGCCACGTCGGTCCACATGCTCAGATCGACCTCCGGCAGCCAGGTACCGCTGCCGCCAAAACGGGCCATGCCCGGATCCAGGGTGAACTCGCGACCCTTCCAGGGCAGGCGACCGCCGTCGATGCGTACCGCACCCGTCAGCAAGGCGTGGTTGGTGTCGCCGCCAACGTGGAAGTGCTCGGCACTGCCCCAAAGGTCACCCAGGTTGTTGTCGATGCGCAGCGCCTCGGCACGAGAGTCGAGATCAAGATCAAAGGAAAACAGCGCTGCCCTATCCGCGACAGCAAGACTGTCGGTGGCGTTCTGTCGGAAGGAGAACACGGAACGGGTCCAGTTGAGGGGCTCTCGAAACACCATCTCGTCCACCACGATTCGACCGGACATCACCAGTTCGTCCGGGGCCAGGCCACGGAACTGCAGTTCGGCATCGCCGCGAATCGTCGGCATAAAGGCGGGATACTGGATACTGCAGTCACGACAACGCGCCTTGAGCGCGTATCGGCGTGGGCGGTAGCCGGTCTGGTCGAGGATGATGTGCGAGCCCTCGATCCCTTCGATGCGCCCGCCGCCGATCCCACCGCGGAACTCTTCGACGCTGAGACGACGATTCCGCAACTTGAACTTGGCGTACTCGACATCAAGAGCGTGCGGGAAATAGATGGTCTTGATGAGGGCCTCGCGCAGCTCCGCGGTACCCTCGATATCCACCGCGCGGGTGGACATGCCAGTAATGTCCAGGTCCAGCTGCAGGGCATCGGCCTCGACCCGGTGGAAGACGTCATAGGCCAGGTCCAGGAAGGCGGCATCGAGTTGGCCGGCAACCGACACCGCTACGGGCCCCGCAGGGCGGACCCAACCACCAACCCGCAGGTCAGTACGCTGGTCGGGTCCCACCAGTTCCAGTTGCTCGAACCGATAGCTACCGTCCCGATAGCGGATCAGCACCTGCTCTCCTCCGCGAGCATGCATTCGGTGGCCTCCTCGCTCCACCTCCAGCTGGTCCAATTGCAGGGCGACGTCGTGGTAGCCATCCCGCAAGGTGCCGTGACCGGCAAGCTTCCCTCCGGCCCGTGCATGCACGGGCTCTCGCCGCGCCAACACCGTGCGCGGTAGGAAGGGGTCCAGGGTCAGCAAAGGGCTGTCAATCGTGAACTGGTAAGGCCAGATCCCCTGCAGCTTCATCTCGGCTTCCGCCTTGATTTGCCCGCCGAGCAGCTGACCAGAAGCAGCTAGCTGATGATCCCGGATGTCGAAGTCCAGGCTCGACTCGCCGAGTTCCGAGCCTCGATAGACCGCGGCCGGTACGCTCAGGTTGCCGTGCACCGATAGGTTGTCGAGACTGCCACTCAAGACCGCGTTCCCCGACAGGGTGCCGCCGAGAAGCGCGAGGGCACCTGCGGGCATCTCTCCCTCGACCAGTCTCGATGCGGGAAAGGCCTTCTGTACCGGGGCAAGCTCATCCAGTCCCATCTTCGGCAGACGGAACTCGACATCGACGGTCCGGTCGGCCGCGATGGTACCGCGCGCGAACAACGCGTTGCCCGAAGGCTTGCGCGCCCAGCCCTCTTCGAAGGTGACACTTCCGCTTCGCACCTGAGTGCGCAGATCGAGCGTCGAGAACTCTTCCCACAGGTAGGTCAGATCCTCGCCGCTAGCCACGCCATAACCATTCAGCGCTCCGGGCCGGCCGCTCAGGCTGGCCTCACCCCAAACCGAGCCCGACAAGGCCACCGAGTCACCGAAGAAGATCGGCAGTAGGTCTTCGGCCCGCCCGTGGCCACGGGGAACCTGCGCGTCGATGGTGATCTCCATCTGCGCACGCCGGCCCCCTCGACGCACATCCGCAAAACGAAGCCGCACCTCAGCCTCGTATTCGCTGAGGCCCCGCTGACCGCGCAGGCCGGTGAACTCGAGGTCCTGGCGACTGTGCCAGTGCATATCGCCGCCCACCCGTCCGAAGGGCCACTTGCCGAGCACGAACTGCTCGAGTTCCAGGGAGCCGCTGATATCGATATGGGGAGCCTGGCCCACGATCTTCGCCTCGATGATGCCGCGGCCCTCCAGGTGCTGACCTGCCACTGCGTGCTTGATATCGGCCGCATCGAAGCGATCTGCCCGCACCTCGATATCCAGCCCGATGGGGGCCTTGAAGAGCAGGTCGCCGCTGGCCTGGAGAGAAGTCCCCGCCGCAGTCACCGTGGCCGGCGCCAGCAGGCAACTGCGCGGAGTAATCAGTACTCCGGTGTCGATCCGCACAGAAGGCACGTGCAGCATCTCGTTGCCGCGAACCGCCGAGTTCCACGCGGAATCCCACACGTACAGGTCGGTCACCTCGGCTCGTGCCCTACCGCGACCCTCGAAGCCGCCGCCCAGCTTGCCACTCAAGGTCGCGGTGCCGTCAACCCCCATCGCGACCCATGAACGCGGCACTGAGACCGCGGCGAGGGCCTTCTCCAACCTAAGATCTCGGAACTCAGCCTGCGCCTCCCAGGGCATCTCCTCCTCCAGGGAAAGCCTTCCACTCACCCCGATCTGTCCGCCACCCCAGGATATGGAGCTCTCGTTCTCAAGGACCACCGTGCCCGACTCGTAGTAGCCAATGAGTGACGGCTCCCCGAACTCAAAGGTCAGAGGCCGACGCTTGACCACGTGGACCTTGGCGCCTCGGGCCTGAACGATAAAGGAGACTCGCGGATCCAGGCCCTCCCCTGTGGCCTGAACCCTGGCATCCAACTGGCCCTCCAACTCTGGCATTCGCGGCCATGCATCGCGCAGACGGGCCAATTGCACCTGGGCTTCGGCAGCGAGGCTGTAGGAGAATTTCTCGCCCAGCCGAGGCAACTCAACCGTGCCACTCAGATCAACCTGCCCCGAGTTCATGGCCAACACATAGCCATCGAGGGTCACGACTCCCTGGTCGACAGTGAATGTGCCCGTACGCAACTCAGCCTGCTCGCGCAGGCTTCCCGCCAGCAACTCGATGCTAGACACTGCAAGGCGACCGTGGCCGGTACCGTTCTGGTCCTGGCGAAACTCCAGGTTGAGCCCACTGACCACGGTACCCAGACCCGGGGGCGACATCGTGACGCTGGCACCGGCGTCCACCAGCTGCAGGGCCCCCAGCCAGAGCCTCAAGGCATCGGGATTGCGGGGCTGATTCAAGAGTTCGTTCAGACCGGCAAAATCGCGCAACTTGCCGTCCTCCACGGCTACCCGAAACGAAGGCCGGCTGATCACCACAGACTCCACGGACAACTCTCGGTTCAGCAGGCCCAGCAGGCTGCCGAAGCGAAGGTCGACCCGGTCGACCCGGAGCAACGGTGTGCCGCGCTGGGAACCGTGACGAGAGTGAACCGTGACTCCAAGCAGGGACACGCTCAGTGGCGTGAGATGCTCCAATTGCAGTTCCTGGATGTACAGGTCCTCGCCCAGCAACTCCGAGCCGGTACGAATCAGCAACTGCCGCAGGCGGTCCTTGCTGTGTGCAGACTCCGCGTAGGCAACGAGTCCAGCGCTGAGTGCCAGGAGCAGCAGCACGGACATGAGCAACCGCAGCCAGCCCGCCCAGGCCGAGGCAAACCTGCGTACTCGGGAGGTGGCCGACGCTGGCCCCGATTTGTCCCCCGAAGAAGAGAGCATGATTGGATAATAGAACGCACAGCCCCTGCGCGCTGTTCCACCCATTCCGGACAAACACGACGACCCGACGCAGCGGGTAGCTGGGCCGGGCCTTTCAGAAGTTGGAGCGGGCGACGGGATTCGAACCCGCGACACCAAGCTTGGGAAGCTTGTACTCTACCAACTGAGCTACGCCCGCCTGCTGTTCAACCTCCCAGTTGCTCGAGGCGCCGGGCCGCTTCTCCATCGCGGAAACCGGGAGCCAGCCCCAGAATCTTCTTGTAGAGCGTCGAGGCCGGGTTGGTCTTGCCCACCGCCTCGTAGGTCACCGCCAGCTCATACAGAACCCGCAACACCAACTCATCGTCCTGGGGACTGCTGCCGAGAAGACGGCGGAAGGTACTGACCGCGCCCTTGAAGTCTCGCAACCGGCGCTGCGCCATGCCCAACAACTCCAGGGACCGGCTTACCTCGTCGTTGTCTTCGACGGCCTGCTTCAGTTCCACCACTGCATCGGCCCATGCGCCACTGTCGAAGTAGGACTTGCCCAACTGGAAAGCGCTGGGCTTGGTCTCGTCGAGGTCGTCCAGATCGTCCAGGTCGAACAGATCCGACAGGTCGAAGCCGGTGCCAGTGCCCACCTCATCGTCATCCTCAGCGCTCGTCGCGGCACTCTCGCCCTTGTCCGCGGCCTCGTCCGCAACGGGCTCAACTTCTTCCAGCGCCTCATCCGGCTCCTCTGCAATGGCCGACTCAGCGGACATCTCGTCAGCAAGGCGCTGCAGCTCCTCGTCGTCGAAGTCGAATTCACCGAAGACCTCGTCCTCGCCATCGGCGTCATCGACCAACTCGGTGTCCACGGTCTGGTCGCCTGCCTCTGCCGCAGCCGCACTCTCCGCGGGCTCATCGCCAACGGCATCCTCCTCTTCGAACTCGTCCCGCAATTGCTCGAACAGGTTGTTGTCCAACAACTCGAGATCGCCATCGGCGAGAGAGACCGCAGGAATGGCAAGATCCGTCGCCTCTCCGGTCACCACGGACAATGTCTCGGGATCTTGATCTGACGGCTCCGTGTCGAGAGGCTCGAGGGCGACATCCGACAGGTCGATCAAGTCCTCCGCGACCTCTGCAGGCTCCGGCTCCACCTCGGGAGCCTCATTATCGAGTGGCTCGAGGGCAACATCCGCCAGGTCGATCAAGTCATCCGCGACCTCTGCAGGCTCCGCGAGAGGCTCCGGCTCGCCAACGTACTCACCCATCGCATCTTCGAAAGCCTGCAGCTTCTCGACCGCGGCCTCGTCCTCGCTATCAAGTCCGACGACCTGACTGAGACAGTCACGAGCGGCGCGGTACTCGCCCTTGTCCATCGCGGTCTCGTACATCGAGTTGAGACCTGTTTTCGCCCGATCCAGGTCTTCGGCATCCAGGCAAAGGGACACGAGTAAGCGCTGCAACGAGAAACAAGCGCTGAACTGCGCGAGCCCCTTTTCGGCTGAGCCGAGTGCCCTTTCGGACATGCCGTACTCGTGGAAGATCTCGGCCTCATAGAGGGCACGCAAGGCTGGCTCCTCGAGTTCCTCCTCCTTGCTGAAAGACAGCCCCTCGACCACCTTGTTCAGGGTGGCGACAAGGGCGCTGCCGTCAACCTCAAGCTCCGCCCCGCCCGCCGGATCAATTTCCGCAATCCGGTCAAAGACCTGGTTCTTGTAATCCGCAAAACCGACACTCTCATAGATCCGAGCCAACTCCTTGAGAATGGCCACGGCCTTGTCCTTCTGACCGAGATCGACGAAGGCGTCCGCCAACAGGTTCAGCGTCTCCGTGTCCTGGGAGTCGATCTTGAAAGCATCCTGGAGCTTCTCCAGCGCTTTCTTCGGCTGACCCCGGTCCAGGTACAGATCGGCCAGCTTCCGGGTCAGTTCCAGATCCTCCGCACGGTACTTGTGCATGCCTTCGTAGGCCCGCACGAGTGCATCGCTGCTGCCTTTTGGGGCCAGGCGCTTGGCAAGCTGGCGCCAGACCTCGAAGGCAGCCTGAGGATCCGCATCCTGCAGGCAGATGGCGGCCAGCTTCTCGGCGTACTCGAGGCTCTCGGGAAGGATCGTGCTGAGCTTCTTGTAGATCTTGACCCGATCCTTGGTGGTGCCCTTCTGCTCGTAGTGTTCCGCGACGATGTTGAAGTGGTCCATCGCATCAGAGAGGTGAGCCAGTTGCTGGTAGACCTCGCCCAAGGCCAGGTGATGCGCCATCTCGTCGGGCTCGATACGGACCATCTGCTTGTAGATGGACACTGCCTTTGGATAGAAGCCACCGTGTGCGTAGCTCTCGGCGACCAGGGTGAACTCCTTCATCGCCTCGGGATAGCGCCCCTGCCGAGCCTGTAGTTCCGCGACCTTCTGCCGTGTACGCAGGTCCTTGGGATCATCCTTGATCACCGCAATGAGCTCACGCAGAGCCCGATCGATGTTGTTCTTCTGCAGGTGGCGCTGCGCGTTGGCGAGCGCCTTTGCCTTGTTCAGAGCCACCGGAACGACCTCAATCAACAACCCACGCTGGCACCCGGAGATCGGGCCAGACATCGAAGTTTAGTCCCTCAAACGGGATAAGTCTTTCCCTAGAAATGCAGCAGGGCAGAGACGACCTTCAACGATCGAGGAAGCGGCCTATGAATCCAGTATCGAAATCCCCCGACAGAAATTCTTCGTCACGCAGTACCTTCTGGTGAAAAGGCACAGTGGTCTTGATCCCCTCGACGACGTACTCATCCAGTGCCCAGCGCATGCGCAGGATCGCCTCCTCGCGGGTCTCGCCCCAGGTGATCAACTTGGCCAACAACGAGTCGTAAAAAGGAAGGACCTTGGCCCGGTCGTGCACCCAGGAGTCCACCCGCACCCCGTAGCCACCCGGTTCGTGGTAGCCGGTGATCTCACCCGGCGACGGGGCAAAGGTAACAGGGTCCTCGGCATTGATGCGGCATTCAATGGCGTGGCCGTGCAGGGAGATGTCCTCCTGGCGGAAAGGCAGCTTCTCACCCGCCGCCGAGCGGATCATCATCTTGACGAGATCGACGCCGGTGATCATCTCGGTGATGGGGTGCTCGACCTGGATGCGCGTATTCATCTCGATGAAGTAAAAGTTGCGCTCGGAATCAGCGAGGAACTCCACGGTGCCTGCAGAGCTGTAGCCAATGGCCTTGGCGGCATCGACCGCAGCCTTGCCCAGAGCTGCACGCATCTCCTCGTCGACAAGTGGTGACGGAGCCTCCTCCAGCACCTTCTGGTGGCGTCGCTGCAGAGAGCACTCCCGCTCCCCGAAGTGCACCACGTTGCCATGCGCATCGCCCATGACCTGCACCTCGATGTGACGAGGCCGGACCACCATCTTCTCGAGATAAAGGTCACCGTTGCCGAAACAGGAAAGCGCCTCGCTGCGAGCCACTGAAAACGCATTGGCCAGCTCGTCGCGGTCCTGGGCGATGCGCATGCCCTTACCGCCACCGCCAGCGGTCGCCTTGAGGAGTACCGGATAGCCCACGGTATCGGCACATTCGTAGGCTTCTTCGACGCTCTCCAGGATGCCTTCCGAGCCCGGCACCAGGGGAATCCCGGCCGCCTTGACCGTCTTCTTGGCCGTCGCCTTGTCACCCATCATGTTGATCTGCTCTGGGGTGGGGCCGATAAAGTGGGCACCCAGGCGGGCACAGTCCCGCGCGAACTCGGCGTTCTCGGCCAGAAATCCATAGCCTGGATGCACCGCGTCAGCGTCCGACAACTCAATGGCCGACATGATCGCGGGCATATGGAGATACGACGCGCTGGCCTGGGGAGGGCCAATGCAGATGGAGTGATCGGCAAAACGAACGTGCAGCGAGTTGGCGTCTGCGGTGGAGTGCACCGTGACTGTCTCGATGCCCAGTTCCTTGCAGGCACGGATCACTCGCAGGGCGATCTCGCCGCGATTCGCTATCAGGACCTTCTTGAACACCCGCGGGGCCTCGGAAGTCGTCTAAGGCTCGATAACGAACAGAGGCTGGTCGAACTCAACGGCCTGGGCGTTATCCACAAGGATTTTCTTCACCGTGCCACTGGTATCTGCCTCGATCTCGTTCATCAGCTTCATTGCCTCGACAATACACAGGGTCTGTCCCACCTCGACGCGCTGTCCGACCTCAGTAAATGGTGGGGTCTCCGGCGAAGGCGCACGGTAGAAGGTGCCGACGAAGGGGGACTTGATGATATGCCCCGACTCAATGGCGGCGGCGGCGACAGGCGGCCCTGCAGATGGGGAGGCCATCGCTGGAGCAGGCATGGCAGCTACCATTGGAGCTGCCACTGTGCCTCTCTTGATGCCGAGACGAAGATTCTCATCTTCGTACTCGAACTCACTCACATCGGTGTCCTCGAGTAGATCGAGTACTGCCTTGATCGCATCCATCTTCATTGTGCTGCTACTCCACGAGGAGAAGGCCAGCCGACTCAGGGTTGGCGGGCTCGTACCGTTGCTATCGCACCGTCCAGGGCAAGGAGGTAAGAATCCACCCCGAAGCCGACTACCTGCCCGACCGCAACCGGCGCGATCAGTGACACGTGACGGAACGGCTCGCGAGCCGCCACGTTGGACAGGTGGACTTCTATCACAGGCAACCCCGATGCGACAACGGCGTCCCGGAGGCTAACCGAAGTGTGGGTAAGTCCACCGGCATTGAGCAGAACAATATCCGCAGCGCCCGCGCCAGCATCGTGCAGCGCGTCAATGAGGTCGCCCTCATGGTTGGACTGCATGCACTTCAACTCGATTCCAAGGGCCTCGGCCCGCTCGGCCAGGCTCGCATTCACCTCTTCGAGGCTGAACGAACCATAGATCTCCGGCTCCCTGCTACCGAGCAGGTTCAGGTTGGGGCCGTGAAGCACCAGGACGCGCATGGGCCCAGCCGCCCGCGGATCGCGGACTATGCTGCCGTGCCCAGCTTCACTACGACGGTGTCGACACCGATCGAGACGACGATCCCGGACTCCTTGGCCTGTCCGGCGTCATCGGTCGGCATCTCTTCCACGTAGAGCCAGATGGTCGAAATCCCGTTGGAGTTGGTCCAACCCTCGTGGTACGTCGGTCGATAGTCACCATCAAACGACCCCGAGAACTCGGCAAAGACGTCGCCGCGCTCCTCCAGGTACTCCCAACGTTCGGTGCCCGGCAGGTCGACCGCCTCGAGCACCTCCTGGGGCAACAGGTAGATCAGGTGGTAGCCCGACGCGTACCAGATACGCACGTTGTTGAGGGGCTCCTGGGTTCGAGCATTTCGCACCAGCACATTGAGAGGAAGAATAACCGGCGGATCGTTCTCACAGCCGGGGGTCGAAGTATTGCCCGTCAGCGGATCGATACGACAGGCCGTCCAAGGCACCTGGATATCTTCGATGTCGTCAATTTCAGCAAACGGCGGGGCATCCCAGGGACCGGGATCACAGGCCATGAGGAAACCCAGGCTCAACACGGCGGTCATCAGCGCAAAATAGCGACTCATCTCACTCTCCTCGCGCTGCGAGTACACCGGCTGAAAGCAGCCACTCCAGCGACTTGTCGAGATCAGCGAGCGGCAGCACGAACTCCCGCGGCTGACAGACATCTTCCAATAATACCCAGGCGATACCCGATTCGACTAGTTTCTTGTCCCTTTCCATTGCACGACGGAGCGTCGACAAGCCCATCGGAGGGGCCGCCGAAGGCAGACCCAGGCGGGCCAGCAGGGTCCGGACCCGATCAGCCAACCCAACCGGTGTATGGCCCAATGCGATGCCGATTTCCAGGGCCGCAACCATACCGATAGCCACCGCCTCCCCGTGCAGCAAGTGTCCAAATCCTCCCGCTGCCTCCAGGCCATGGGCAACGGTATGCCCGAAGTTGAGCACCCGCCGAGCGCCACGGTCACGCTCATCGGAGGCCACCACCCCGGCCTTGAAACGACAACAACGCCAGACGATGTCCACGATCAACTCGGGATCCCGGCACAATGCAGCCTCAGGCTTCGCTTCGAGTAACTCAAGCAGCTCTTCGTCACCGAGCAGCGCCGTCTTGACCACCTCGGCCAGGCCCGCCCGCCACTGGCGATCGTCGAGGGTGTCCAGAAAACTGAGATCGGACCACACCAGGGACGGCTGGTGGAATGCACCGAGCAGGTTCTTACCGCTCCGGTGATTGACTCCAACCTTGCCGCCGACACAACTGTCCACCATTGCCAGCAGCGTCGTAGGTAGCTGGACGAAGGGCACGCCGCGTAGACAGAGCGCAGCCACCAGCCCTGCCATGTCCCCCAGCACTCCACCCCCGAGCGCAACCACCACACCATCGCGCCGCCAGCCATACTCCAGTAGCTGGTCCACGGCTTCCAGCACGGGCCGAATCGCCTTGCGATCCTCACCGGCAGGAAGTGTCACCTGGAGCACGTCTCGGCCGACAGACCCAAGAGCGCGAGCAACGCGCTCTCCATGCAGCGGTGCCACGTTCCAGTCCGACAGCAAGGCAACGGCCCCGGAGCTGATGGTCTCAAGCTCTGGGGCCAACTGCGAGAGCATCTGCCTACCCACGACCACCTCGTAGGCGCTGCCGGGGATATCGACGGCCAAGCGCCTCGCTACCAGTTCATCGACCGCAGCGGCGGTAACCGGGCTGTCCGCCGCCTTGGCCAGCGCCTCGATCGCAGCTGCCACCTCTCCCAGGGGCGCCTCGGAATTCACCCGGTGAGGCGCTTGCGCGTAGAAGTCCTGGCGGCTCGCGTGGAGTTCTTCAACCTCGAGCGCGCTGCCCCACATGGGCCGTCGGTCGCACGAGTCCAACAACCGGGAGCGAGCGGCAGCAAGAGAGACATCGAGATTGACCCATGTACTCATGGAACGCAGCCGTTCGCGGTTTTCCTCGGCGAGCACGGCACCGCCGCCCAGGGCTACGACCCTGCCGCAGACACTCAATGCCTGGCGCAGCAGACGCGACTCCATTGCCCGAAAGGCAGCTTCACCATGCTGAGCAAAAATATCCTCGACCGGACACGCGAAGGCGCGCTCAATTTCACTGTCCAGGTCCACAAAGCTGCAGTTCAGAAGGCGCGCAACGCGCTCCCCGATGGTGGTCTTACCGGCTCCCATGAAGCCAGACAGGGCGAGGGTCCCGCGAAACGCAGGCGCAGCAACTGCCTGCGCCGCACTGCTGTCAGCCGCGCCGCTGTGATCCTGCAGAGACAGCTACTGAACTGCCTTGATAATGGTCGGGGTGATGAAGACCAACAACTCGCGACGCTCGCGACGCTTGGAGGTGGTCTTGAACAGCCAACCCAGCACCGGGATACGTCCGAGACCGGGCACGAAGGTCTTCGACAGCGATTCTTCGTAGCTGTAGACCCCGCCGATTACCGTGGTGTCACCGTCGGCAACCATCACCGTCGTCTTGGCTTCCTTGATCTGGATCGTCGGTAGACCACGCACCGTGGCTCCAAACTCGGGACGATTCTTCTGCAGGGTGATGTCGAGGAAAATCGTGCCGTCCGCCGTAATCTGCGGGGTGACCTGCAGCAGCAGCACCGCTTCGATGAACTGCACGTTGGTGCCACGAAGAGAGGCTGTCTCGTACGGGATCTGGGCACCGTCCCGGATGGTCGCGGCCTTGTTCGTGACCGTTGTGATCGACGGAGCGGAGATGACCTTACCGTTACCGGTGCTCTCACCGGCGGTCAGTCGCGCATCAAGATTAAACATTCCGGTCACAGAGCCGAGCGAGAGCCCCAGGGAACCACCCGAAGCACCGACCGGAAGGTCGACGACGTAGTTCGGCGTATCAGTAAAGTTGGTCGGCGCACCGCCAGAGGTGGACGACCCCCCACTGACGGTTGCGGCGGTCCGACCACCGGAAACCCGCACGCTGTTCGGGAAGAACAGACCCGTTGGGGCGCCCGTGGACGGACTGAAATTGAGGTTGCCACCCCACTGGATACCCAGCGCACGCGCGAAGCTCTGGTTGGCCTCGACAATGCGCGCCTCGATGTGCACCTGGGGGGTGCGGGTGTCGAGGGTCTTGACCAACTGGCGGATCTGCGCCAATTGCATGTCAATATCGCGAATGATCAAGCTGTTGGTGCGCTCATCGAAGGCCACCGTGCCCCGCTTGCTGAGCATGTCTTCCAACTGCTTCATGACGTCGTTTGCGCTGGCGTAGTTGAGCGGCAGAGTCAGGACACGCAACGGCATGCCGTCCATTTCTGCCTGCTGCGCGGCGGCCGCATCCTCACGCTCGCGCCGAATGGTCTCGATGGGCGCGACGCGAACGATGCTTCCGTACTGCGAAGCACCGAGGCCCTTGGCCTGCAGGATCGCAGCCAGAGCCTGGTCCCACGGCACCTCGTGCAATTGCACGGTAACCGTGCCATCCACGTCATCGGAGGTGACGATGTTGAGCTTGCTCACGGCACTCAGCAGCCGGAACAGGTTGTGGATGTTGGCATTGACCAGGTTCAGGTTGATCGGGAAGCCCTGCCACTGGTGGGTCGGGTCAATCTGGCCGAGGAACACCCCCTCGGTACCGAACAGAGACTGCTGCCGGGCCCTGGCCCGCTTGCTGGGATCGTAGCTCTTGCCACCCTCACCAATCAGGCGCTCGCGGCCGACAGCACTCTCCATGGGCGTGTCTTCCACGACGGCATCCTCCTTGGGAGCCTCGTCATAGCTGGCGACTTCCTGGGGAGAGTCATAGGCCGCTCCCGCGACAGAGGGAGGAATCGGGAAATCGATCACCAACGCGTTGGTCTGTTCAGAGAGCCTGGGCGTTACGGCCTGGCGCAAATCGACCACCACCTTGACCTCGCCGGTCACCCTGCGCGAGCGGAACGCCGCGATCCCATCGACTGCAGATGCAAATCGGCTGGTATCGATACGCCGCTCCAGGCCCGAGCCGAGCGAGGCGTTCTTAAGCGCGATCACAATGCGGCGGTCGCTGGGGTAGGAAGTGGTGTAGTCCAGGCTGCTGCTGCCGGTGATGACCAGCCGCGAGGTGCCTTCATCGAGTTTGTTCTGAAAGTCGACACCCCGGATTTGGACACCACTCCTCTTGTAGCGATGGTCTCCAGCCACCGAGGACAGTTCGCCGGTCCGCGTTGTCTTCAGCTTCAGGTTCACATCGGCCTCGCTGCCGCCCGACATCTTCGACTCGAGAAGTTGGTCCAGATCCATGGTTTCCGACGCGGACTCGGCGGAGGACTCCTCTGCCACCACGACTTCTTCCTCAGCCTTTGAATCCTCAGCGCCGTCGTCGCTCTGCTCCGCGGGATCCGGGCCGAAGATATCCTCGTCGCTCGGAATCGCCTCCTCGGCAGCAGGCGCCGCCTCCTCGGCAGCAGGCGCCGCCTCCGAACCATCATCGATGGCATCTGCGATCGCGTCCTGATCCTCGGCGGGCAGGTCACTGCCAGGCTCACGCAGCGTCACGAGCAGGCGATTCCCATCCACGCTGCGGTCATACTCCAGCATCGTGTTCATGAAGATCTGGAACTCCGTGTTCACACCCTGGACGTCGCTGCTCTCAGTGATCTCGATCCGCTCGATGACGCCGTTACCGACCTTCACCAGCGACTCGGCCTCTCCCATGGTCATACCGACGCAACTGATGATCAGCGTCGGCGGCTCGTGCATCGTGAAATCGCCACAGTTGGGACGAGTCGTGGCCTTGACCTCGAGGACCACCCCTTCGGAACTCTCCTCAACGCCTAGCGCCAGGAGCGTGCCGACCTCGGCAGCCTCCTCTTCGGCAGAAACCGGTGCAACAGCAACCAGGTTCACGGCGGCGAGAAGCAGCGAGCACTTCAACCATTTCGCAACTGCGCGCGTCGAGCAGCCCATCTATCCACCTCCAACACAACCCGGCACCCCAGGGTCCGGGACTCAACTAGTCCTTCTTGTTCCCTTCGGCAGGATCCGGAAGGCGCATTGTAATTTCATTGATGATCAGTTCGTTCTCGATGGGATCGCGGTACTCCTCGGTAATCACGATCTCTTCGGGCTTGATCTGGGTGACCTTACCCCAGTTCTTCCCAATCAGCGTGCCGATGTCGACGACGTGGCCAATCTCATCGGGGTCCTCGACCAGGGCACGGGGCGTGCCGATATTCCAGATGATTCCGCGCAACCGGTACTGGTCAATCTCGTGCAACTGTAGCGGACCCACCGCCCCTTCTTCACCCTCGACGATCACCATCCGCGAGATGAACGAGCGGAAAGGATCCCGCTTGCCGACTGCGTTGTAGGAATAACGGGCCACTCCATCCCCTTCCTCAACGACCTCTTCGACCTGCTCCACCTCTTCCTCGGGCCTTTCAGAGGTCGGGCGCTCCACCGCGTCGCCACCGCCGTCGTCGCCACCGCAGCCCATCGGCAGCAACAGCAATGCCAGCAGCGTCACTGGAAGGAGTCCGAGCCGCAACATCAGCGCCGCCTCTTCCGGCCCGCACCGCCAGACTTTTCGTCCTCGGTGAGGAAGCGGTAGGTCACGGCCGTGCCGGCGATGGTGAGCATCACCTTGCCACTACGCTCTTCGGGATCGCTCAGCGTAATGTTCTTGATGTTGACGATTCGGTTGAGTTTGCCCACCCGGTCAAAGAAGGTAGCCACCTCGTGGAAGGAACCCTGAACCTTCAGCTTCACGGGTACTTCCGCATAGAAGTCCCGCACGATCTCCGGCATCGGCTGGAACAGCAGGAACTGCAGCCCAATCTTCTTGCCAATGGAAGAGATGCGGCGCAGTAGCTCGGGGATCTCCCGGGAGTTGGGCAACTCCTTGACGGCCTTGGCCAGCTCCTCGTTGAGCCGGTTCACGCTCTCTTCCCAGAGCGCACGGTTCTCGGCGATCTCACGGTTCTCGGCTTCCTCGACTTCGAGTGCGCCCGCGCGAGTGATCGCTGCCTCGGTATTCGAAACCGTGGGACCAATCATCAAGAAGTAGAGGATCAGGATCACGAGCAGGTAGATACCGACCGCCCCACCCAGCTTCTGGGTGTTGTTCAGTTCCTCGATCTTGTCGAGCAGGTCAGTAATCAATTGACTGGCTCCACGTCGTCAACACCCGGCACCGTGAGCACCGAGGTGAGGCGGAAATCCTTGAGGTTGAGTTCCTCGTTGGTCTTGGCCGCCTGGATGGACACCAGGTAGACCTCGGTGAAGTACTTGCTCTCCTCCAACCGACTCATGAACGTCGCGA